>JAXDHK010000299.1:0-3521 GCA_034664545.1 Solirubrobacteraceae bacterium | reverse complement strand
ATGATCGACCCTGTCCGCGAGGAGGCCGAGCTTCGCGATTACCTGGGTGCCGCCTACGATCACGCCCGGCTCGTCGACTGGGAGGCTCAGCTCGAGCGCGAGCTCGACCGGGTCGGCGACGAGCAGGCCCTCTACCGGACCTCGGAGGCCTACCTCTACAACCTCACCGCCTTCGCGATGACGCGGACGAAGGAGCCCTACCTCGAGGATCTCGTCGGGCTCGTCCCCCCGCCGGCGCGGATCCTCGACTACGGCTGCGGGATCGGGAGCGACGGGCTCGCCCTCGCCGGGCGGGGGTACCAGGTCGAGTTCGCCGACTTCGCCAACCCGAGCGTCCGCTACCTCGGCTGGCGCCTGCACCGGCGGGGCGTCCGGGCGGCGATCCACGACCTCGACCGGGGTCCGCCGCCCCCGGGCTTCGACGCGGCGTTCGCGTTCGACGTGATCGAGCACGTCGAGGATCCGTTCGCCCTGCTCGCCGTGCTCGAGGAGCTCGCCGAGCTCGTCGTCGTCAACTTCCTCGGGCCGGCGCCCGGCGAGACGCGCCTGCACCACGAGCTCCCGATCGCCGCCCTCCTCGACCACGCCCGGGCCCGGGGCCTGCGCCGCTACCGCTGCTACCACGGCCGGTCCCACCTCGTCGCCTACGCCCCGGGGCGCTCCGGGCCCCGGGCGCGCCTCGCCGCCGGGGCGGCGCTCGCCGCCGGTCGCCTGCGCTCCCGATGAGCCCCCCGGACCGGCCGGGGGCCGCCGTGATCGTCCCGTTCGCCGGGTCGGAGGCCCGCCTCGAGGAGATGCTCGCCCGCCTGGGCCGGCTCGAGCGCCGCCCGGGCGACGAGGTCGTGCTCGTCGACAACCGGGCCGACTCGGACTCGGGCTCCTCGCGCGCCGGCCCCCCCGGCGTTCGCGTCCTGTCCGCCCCCGATCCCTCCTCCTCGTGGCATGCCCGGGACGCCGGGGCGGGGGCGACCGAGGCCGAATGGCTCGTCTTCGTCGACGCCGACACCCGGCCGGTCCCCGACCTCCTCGACCGCTACCTCGCCCCCCCGCCCGACCCGGACGTCGGCGTCCTGGCCGGCGGGATCCGCGACCGGGGGACCGGGCGGACCGCGTGCGATCGCTACGTCTCGGCCCGGGCCAAGATGGACCAGGCCGTCACCCTCGAGCATCCGTATCGCCCCTACGCCCAGACGGCCAACTGCGCTGTCCGGCGGAGCGCGTTCGCCGCGGTCGGGGGCTTCGCGGCCGGTGCCGGGTCGAGTGCGGCCGGGGACGCCGACCTCTGCTGGCGCCTGGCCGAGGCCGGGTGGCGGCTCGAGTCGCGCCCGGACGCGCTCGTCGACCACGAGAACCGCACCCGCTTCCGCGACCTCTACGCCCAGCTCGCCCGCCACGGGGCTGGCCTCGCCTGGCTCGAGCGCCGCCACCCGGGGAGCGCGCCCCCGCCGACGGGACGCGACCTGGTCGGGCGGATCCCGCACTACCTGGCCGCGGCGGCCCGGGCCGGGGATCCCGAGGCGGCCGTGTTCGCGCTGGTCGACCTCGTCTGCCTATACGCTCGGGACTTCGGGCGCCTCCGAGGTAAAGGACTCCGGGCCGGGGGCCGATGAACCGAGGGTCACCGGCCGGCTGCCCGTTGCCACCGGCGCCGGCCCGACGCTAAGCCAATATTCTCACCGGAGGTCGGATGGGCACCGCGATCAAGTTGAACTGCACCCGGCGGCTTGCCGCCGCCCTCGTCGCGGTCCTCTCGGGACTGCTGCTGGCCGGCGCCCCGGCCCACGGCCAGGCGAAGGTCGGCCCCCGGGTGACGATCGGGGCCTACGGCGACTCGGTGGTCGAGGGCTACACGATCCCCCACTACCTCCGCGACAGCTTCGTCCCCCAGCTCCGTCAGCGGGTCGCCCAGGTCGGGGGCTTCGAGCTCGGAGGGACCGGCCTGATCCCGGCGACCATCTTCCGGTGGAACTTCAACAAGTACACGGTGGCCGGGACGAGCCAGGTTCCCCGGGGCGACGCCTGGACGCTGGCCGGCCTCTCGGCCAAGGTCCCGGGCCCGGACGGCCTGAGTGGATACAGCGCCATCGCGCTCTCCCCGTCGGTCACCGCCTCGGCCCCGATCGACGGCCCGTTCGTCGCCCTGCTGTTCACCAAGTTCGTGGGCGGTGGGGTGTTCACGGTCACCGCCGGCGGCCAGACCTTCTCGATCGACTCGGGCTCGATCGGTCCGCCGACCCCGACCGAGCAGTGGATAACCGTGCCCCCGGGGACCAAGACGATCACCGTCCACGGGCCGGCCACCGGGAGCCTCATCTTCACCGGCGCGATCGTCCGCGGACCGGTCACCCCCGGGCACATCGGGGTCGAGGTCGAGAACCTCGGGCACATGGGCCACCGCCTGACCCAGGACTCGGCCCCCCGGATCATCGCCGCGCTCCAGCAGCAGCGTTTCGACATCTCGGTCTTCCTCTCGTCCTACATCTGGGAGTTCGCGGCGGCCGGCGGGGGCAACAAGTTCGAGCAGGGCTACGCCTCCGAGCTGCGCAACCGGGTCAGGCTCGTCCGTAGCTACGGGGGCCTCTGCCTGATCGCCGACCCGTCCCCCCTCCCGCCGATCCTCGGGTCCAAGGTGATCGCCCGCTTCGTGGCCATCAACCGCCAGGTCGCCTCCGAGATGGGGTGTGCCTACACATCCGCCCTCGTCCACCTCTGGAACCCCCTGACCGCGGTGAAGACGGGGATGACGCTGGTCGACGGGGTCCACCCCCGGGCCCCGGGTTACCGGCTGATGGCCGACGCCCTGGCCCCGATCCTGGCCAAGATGGTGCGCGACCGGGTGCGGACCCGGGGGTACTAGCTCGTCCCGGCGTCGAGCCGTCCACCCCTGTCGCGGCAGTGGGTCCGGCGGCGTTCGCCGAGCTGTCGGGAGACTGAGCCGCGAGCATCTAATTGGCACCGACGACCTTGAAGCTCGGGCTGACGAAGATGTGGTGCGGCCAGTTGACCCCGATGTTGTGGACCTCGTACTCGCCGTTGCTCAGCTTCACGACACGGTCGACTACGCCCCCGGAGTAGGCGGCCAATGCCGCTTCGGTCGCCTTGTTCGCGGCCGCTCCGCCGACGATCGTCCCCGACCCCTGACTGTAGTTCGCTGGGATCTGACCGACCTGCTTCGACGTCGACGGTGCACCACGCTGGAAGGGGACCACCCCGGACGCCGAGGAACTCGGAGAACCGCTGCCGTGCGTCGGTTGCACGATGACCTGACTCGCCGTGATGGTGGTTCCGGTGGTGGTCCCAAGTACGAGGACGCTCGCGCCCTTCTTGACGGCGGTCGCCGAGATCGACTTTGTCCCCTTGCGGTACTTCGTGGAGGAGGCCTTCGTGACGGTCACCTTCTGACCCGTCGAAGTCGACATCGTGAAGCTCGACCCGGACACGCTGTCGACCGTGCCGGACGATCCGCCCGCGGCCGGTCCAGACCGAGCGTTGGAGCCCCCGCCACCGGCGACGCGTTGTCC
>JAXDHK010000298.1:0-15309 GCA_034664545.1 Solirubrobacteraceae bacterium | reverse complement strand
GACCGGCGGGGCGAGCACTCCCCGCCCAAGCCTCACGCCGTCGCTGATCGCGCAGACGATGGTGGTCGCCGGCGAGGGGGACAGAGTCGCCGGAGGCGGCGAGAGGGACCACGGACGAGGCGACGGCCGGGACCACCGGTGACGACCCTGGCGCCCGCGCCGGCCGAGGCGAGACGAGCCTCGAGCCGCTCCTGCGCCCGCCCGGCCCGGCGACTGCTCCTGCGCGTCGGGTACTGCCTGGTGCTGCTCGGGCCGCTCGCCCTGATCGCGGGTGTGGTCAAGCCCGGGGCCCAGGGGCGGCTCGTCGTCTTCGCCGACGTCCTGGGTTTCGCGGGGCTGTCGCTGCGCTCGAGCTCGCGGCCGAGGGGCATGGGGGGCTGCGCTTCGCGCCCGGGCAGTTCGCCCGCCTCCGAGCCGGCCACTGCCTCTACGGTATGGACGAGCACCCGTTCACGTTCTCGTCGAGCGCCCGGTCCCCGGACCGTCCTGGTTCACGGTGAAGGCCCTCGGTGATTTCAGCGCGTCGCTCGCTGATCTGCGCATCGGCACCGCAGTCCTCGTCGACGGGCCCCACGGCGAAGCAGCTCACCACCCGCCCTCGGTTCGTGGGCGCCTCCTGCTCGCGGCCGGGATCGGCATCACGCCGGCCCTAAGCGTGCTCCGCACCGCCGCCGAAGGCGGTGAGCCCCGGCCCCTGCTCTTGATCTACGGAAGCCGCCGGTGGGCGGACGTGATCTTCCGGGAGGAACTCGAGCAGCTCGAGCAGTGCCTCCCGAACCTCCGCGTCGTGCATGTGCTCTCGCGCCCGGAGCCCGACTGGCAGGGCGAGCAGGGCCGGGTCGGCGAGGAGGTCCTCCGCCGCTATGCACCTCCGGACCTCCCCCGGTGGAGCCCGCTCGCCTGCGGTCCCTCGGCGATGGTGGCCGACGCCGCGGCGGCCCTCCGGCGCCTCGGCATGCCCCAGGCCGCGATCCAGGCGGAAGCCCTCGAATGACGCGAGGGCTCATGCCCCGTGGTCCGGGTCTCCGAGTTGGAGCCAGAGCACCGCTGGGATGAGCCCCGATGGCTCGTCGATCGCCACGTCGCCGATCAGGGCGCAATCAGATCACCCGCAGACCCCCGGTATTGGTACATACGTCGGCGCGCATACCGTCCCGGGCGGCCCGGCCGCGACGCCGGGGTATTCCTTGAACACAACCCCATTCAAGGAGGCTCACGTGCTCTTCGCCATCGCCCTCATCCTGCTCATCATCGCCGTGCTCGGCGGAATCGTCGTCCACCCGCTGCTCTTCCTCATCGCCATCCTCGCGGTCGTCGCCCTCCTCAGCGGACGCGGCGGGACCGCGGTCGGCGGACGCCGCGGATTCCGCCGCGGGCCGATCGTCTGACCCGAGCCCCGCGGCAAGCCCCGAGCACCTTCTGGGGAGACCAGCCCGCCCACCGGCGGGCTGGTCTCGCGTCGGGCGGCCCCCCACGTCCCGGCTCAGCCCGCGCGCCCGGCGACCCTCGTCCGGCCCGGCCCGGCTCAGCCCGCGCCGGGCCCCCGAGCCCCTCTCAGGTCATCGCCGCGGCCAGCGGATGGTCGCGCAACTGCTCGGGCGGCAACCCGTGCAGGAGCCACTCGCCCGACTCCCGCCGGCTGACCGCCCCCGCCCGGGCCAGGTCCCCCAGGGCCGAGGTGACCGACGGCCGGTGGGCGCCGATCAGGTCGGCCAGGCGCTGGTGGGAGAGCGGCAGGTCGACGAGGATGCCGTCCCGGCCGACCCGACCCCACCGCTCGGCCACGTGCCACAACGTCAGGAGGACCCGGTCGTCGACCCGGGGGTGGTGGGCGATGGCCAGGGCCACCGCCAGGTGGTGAGCCCGACGCGTCCCCCGGGCGAACAGCTCGACCCCGAGCTCCGGCCACGGGACCATCCGGGTCACCAGCCCGTGGTCGAGCACCGCCAGCCGGGCCGGCTCGAGCACCGCCCAGCCGACCTCGGCCCGCACGTGGGAGCCCTCCCCGTCCCAGCTCCACGGCCGCAGCACGTCCCCGGGCCCGATCAGCTCGACGCACCGCCGACCCAGGACGTCGACCGCCCGGGTCAGCAGCCCGTCGATCACCAGGAAGCCCCGGTGGTGGATCTCCGGCTCGACCGAGGCCCCGGCGTCCCAGACGCCCGGGGAGAGGCGCCGCACCCGGGCCAGGGCATCCCTCCGGGCCTGGCCCCGGGCCCCGCCGTCGAGCAGCGCCGCGAGCTCGTCGTCGGCGTCGACAATGCTCATCACCTCGCCATGCCCGGCCACCGCCCCGCATCTTGACACGGCCCGGTCCCCCCGCCAAGGCCCGCCGAGCCCGGCCGGCGGCGCGCCAGGTTCTTGGTGGGCGGGTTCGTGACAAAGCTCACAAACTGAGCTAGGCTGTGGCGAGAGATCCACAGGTCCACTGGAGAGGGCTTAGATGCTGAGCTTCGTGCTCGTGCTGATCGGGATGGTGGTCGTGCTCGCGTTCCTCGTGAACTGGGCCGAGCCCGAGGACCGACCCGCCCAACTCGAGGAGGCCCGCCTGGCCGCGACCCGGGCCGTCCGCGACCTCGTCCACGCCCGTCCCGGTCGCCGGACCGGCTACGCCGGGCGCGCCCGGGTCGAGCCGTCGATCCCGACCCCCCGGCCACGGCCGGCCACGACCCGCCGCCGGGCGCGGCCGGTCAAGCGCTCGCGACCGCCGGGGTCCGGTCGCGGCCGGTGAGCGTGAGATACACCACGAGGGTGAGGATCGCCGCCAGGAAGAGCATGCTCGTGCCCGTGGTCCCGAGCCCGAGCCCGCCGTCGGCCGGCGCCTGCGAGAGGTAGTCGCCGATCGAGGCCCCGAGCGGCCGGGTGAGGATGTAGGCCATCCAGAAGGCCAGGATCGCCCCGAGGCCGAACCGGAGGTGGGCGACCGCGATGACGGCGATCAGGCCGCCGAAGAGCAGGGCCGAGTTCAGGTAGCCGACGTTCAGGCGCTCGGCCGTGAGATCCCCGGCCGCCGTCCCGAGGGCGAAGGTGAAGAGGATCGCCAGCCAGTAGAACGCCTCCCGCCGGGTGGTGACGATCGTGTGGATCGAGAGGGTCCGCTCGCTCCGGTACCAGGCGGCGAACGTCGCCGCCAGGGCCACGGCGAAGACGCTGGTGCTCGCCACGAGCGAGACCCCGAAGTTGTCGGTCAGGTTGTCGGTGATCAGCGTCCCGACCACGCTGATCAGGACCACGCATACCCAGTAGATGCCCGGCACGTACCTCCGGGTCCGGAACTGGAAGGCCAGGGCCGCGACGAGCACCGACCCGATGGCGTAGGTCGTGTTCGTCAGCCCGAAGCCGAGCGTCGTGTTCAGATAGTCGGCGGCCGTCTCCCCGACCGTCGTACACAGGATCTTGATGATCCAGAAGTAGAGGGTGACTTCCGGGACCTTGTTGAGCATCCGCCGGACCGAGGACGCCTCGATGATGGGCTGGGCGAGAGAGTTCATGCCGGTCAAGGTGGCATCAGGCTCCTGAAAACCTCCTGACCGGACCCGTCCTGGGTGGACCCGCCCGGCCGGCGCCCCGCATACTGGAGCCATGACCGCCCTGCGCCTACTCATCGTCGAGGACGACGCCGAGCTGCGCTCGGTGCTCGTCCGCGGCCTCGGGGAGGAGGGCTTCGACGTGGTCGCGGTGGCCGACGGCCGGGCCGCCCTCGACCGGGTCGAGGATGCCCTCGACGCCGTCGTCCTCGACATCGGCCTCCCCGACGCCGACGGGCGCGACGTCTGCCAGGCCCTGCGGGCCCGGGGTCTCGACGTGCCCGTCCTCTTCCTCACCGCCCGGGATGCCCTCACCGACCGCCTGGCCGGCTTCAGCGCTGGGGGAGACGACTACCTGACCAAGCCGTTCCACCTCGACGAGCTCGTCGCCCGGGTCCGGGCGCTCCTGCGCCGGTCGGCCGCCGACCCCGCGGTGGCCGTCGGCGACCTCCGGCTCGATCCCGTCCGCCACACCGTCTCCAACCGGGATCGCGAGGTCCCGCTCACCCCGACCGAGTTCCGCCTGCTCGCCACGCTCGTCGCCCGCCCGGAGAGCGTCATCCGCCGCCGGGAGCTCGTCCGGGCCGCCTGGCCCGAGGGCGCCGTCGTCCACGACAACACGCTCGACCAGTACATCGCCCGCCTGCGCCGCAAGCTCCGCGAGATCGAGGGGCAGGCGATGATCGTGACCGCCCACGGCGTCGGCTACCGCCTGGCGTGAGGCGCCGGATGCGGCCCCACATGCGGACGCTCCGCGGACGGCTGACCGCCGCCGCCTCGCTCGTCGCGCTCGTGGCCATCGCCGTCCTGACCGTCGCGTTCAACATCGTCCTCGACCGCAGCCGGGACGCCGACATCCGCCATCGGCTGCGGACCCAGGTCGCCGCCGCCCAGACCACGGTCGTCGTCCACGACGGCCGCCTCCGGACCACCGAGGCTCCGGGCGAGGCGGTGCTCGACCGCAGCCTCTGGGTGTTCGAGGGCCGCCGGGCCATCGAGCGGCCGGTCGCCGACGCATCCCTCCAGGCGGCCGCCGCCGGCCTGGCCGGCCGCGCCGAGGTCTTCGCCGACCTCCCCGGCCGGGAGATCCGCCTCTACGCGTCTCCGATCCTCGCCGACGGACGTCAGATCGGCACCGTCGTGGCGGCCGCGTCCCTGGCCCCCTACAACCACACGACCGACCTCGCCCTGCTCGGGTCAGTCGCCCTGGCCGGACTCCTGCTCGCCGGGGCGGCCACGCTCACCTGGATCGTCATCGGCCGGGCGCTCGCCCCGGTCCGGGAGATGACCCGGGCCGCCGCCGCCTGGAGCGAGCACGGAGACCAGGACCGCTTCCGCTCGACCCCCCGGCCGGACGAGCTCGGCGAGCTGGCACGGACCTTCGACGGCCTCCTCGACCGCGTCGCCGCCAGCCTTCGCCACGAGCAGCGCCTCTCGTCCGAGCTCTCCCACGAGCTCCGGACCCCGCTGGCCCGGATCGTCGGTGAGGTCGAGTTGCTCCAGCGCCGGGAGCGTCCGGCCGCCGAGCGTCGCGAGAGCTACGCCTCCGTGGCCCGGAGCGCCCAGCAGATGAGCGACATACTCGAGACGCTCATGGCCGTCGCCCGCGGCCAGGCCGGCCTCGAGTCCGGGCGCAGCGACGTCGGCGACCTGCTCGGCGTCCTCCACGACCGCTGGGCCCGGGACCCGGATCGACCCCGTGTCCGGCTCGAGGTCACCCCGATTCCCGAGGGTCGCCTCCTCGCCGGCGTCGACCGGGAGGTCCTCGAGCGCATCCTCGCCCCGCTCCTCGACAACGCCCGGCGCTACGCCCGGTCCCGGGTCCACCTCGGGGCGGCGGCCGAGGACGGACGCATCGTGGTCACCGTGGCCGACGACGGTCCCGGCATTCCCGACGAGGCCCGGGAGCGGATCTTCCAGCCGGGCGCCCGGGCCGATCAGCGCAACGGCCACGGCGGCGCCGGGCTCGGCCTCGCCCTCTCCCGCCGGCTGGCCCGGGCCGTCGGCGGCGACGTCACCGCCAGCCGGTTCGCCGGCGGGGCGATGCTCCGGGTCGAGCTCCCGGCCTAGGTCAGCTGCCGCTGACGACGCGCGCGGCGCGGGACTTCTTGCGGGCCCCGGTGTTCCGGTGCAGGGCCCCGGCCTTGACGGCCTTGTCGATCTTCGAGATCAGCGTCCGGTGCTCGGCGGCCACCCGGTCGCTCGCCCCCTCGGCGACGGCCGCCTCGAGGCGGCGGAAGTAGGTCCTGATCGCCGAGGTGTACCGGCGATTCTCGAGGCGCTCGCGCTCGGACCGGAGGATTCGCTTCTTCTGTGAGGGGATGTTGGCCATGATGAAACCCCCGGGCCCACAGGCGCCGGGGCCGCGTACTATAGCGCCCGTGGCCAGAGCCGTTCATCCGCCCGCCAGGGGGGCGGCCACCGGGCGAAGCCGGTCGCCCGCCCCGGGCCGCTGATCGTGTCCCCGCCCGAGAGCACCGAGTCCCGGGAGGAGCGCCGGCGCCTTCGGGCCGAGCGGCGGGCCGTCCGCGACGGGCAGGTCCCACCCCCGCCCGCGGCGGGGCCCGCCCCAGCCTCGCGGCCCCGGGGGCGTCGAGTCGCCCGGAACACGGCGATCTTCTCGATCGCGACCGGCCTCTCCCGGATCGCCGGCCTCGTCCGGGAGATCGTCGCCTCGAGCTACTTCGGGACCTCGGGCCCGTTCTCGGCCTTCACGATCGCCTTCCAGGTCCCGAACCTCGTCCGGGCGCTCTTCGCCGACGCGGCCCTGTCGGCCGCCTTCGTCCCGGTGTTCACCGAGCTGCTCGAGCAGAAGCGCCGCCAGGAGGCGTTCCGCCTGGCCTCGACCCTCCTCTTCGTGATCCTCCTCATCCTCGGGGCGATCACCGCGTTCTTCGTCCTCGCCGCCGGGCTGATCATGCCGGTCTTCACCGGCCACACCTTCGACCACCAGCTCACCACCCTGACCGTCGGGCTCTCCCAGGTCCTCTTTCCGATCGTCGTCCTCCTCGGGATCAACGGGCTGGTCGTCGGGATCCTCCAGACCTACGACCACTTCTCGATCCCGGCCATCGCCCCCCTGGTCTGGAACGTGGTCATCGTCGCCGTCCTGATCGGGCTCCGGGGCCGGTTCCACGGCCCCGACCAGCTCTACGCCTACGCCCTCGGGGTGCTCGCCGGGACGGTCGTCCAGCTCGGGATGTCGGTCTACGCCCTGCGCCGGATCGACTTCCGGTTCGCCCTGGCCTTCGACTGGCGCGACGAGCGGGTCGTCCGCGTGCTCAAGCTGATGGTCCCGGTCTGCATCGGCCTCGGGATCATCAACTTCGACCTCCTGATCAACTCGTCGCTCGGGACGCTCGTCTCGACCGAGGCCCCCCGGGCGATCGACGCGGCCTTCCGGATCTACATGCTCCCCCAGGGGATGTTCAGCGTCGCCGTCGCCACCGTCCTCTTCCCGGCGCTCAGCGCCTTCGCCGCCCGCCGGGACCTCGGGGGCCTCCGGTCGGCGATGAGCACCGGGCTGCGCCAGATCAACCTCCTCCTCGTCCCGGCCGCGGCCTTCCTGCTCGTCCTCAGCACCCCGGTCGTCCGGCTGGTCTTCGAGCACGGGGCGTTCGGCCCGGCCGACACCCAGCGGGTCTCGACCGCGCTCTTCTGGTTCGCCTTCAGCCTGCCCTTCTCGGGCCTGAACCTCCTCCTGACCCGGACGTTCTTCTCGCTCCAGAAGACGTGGATGCCGACCAAGCTGGCCGCGGTCAACATGGTCGCCGACGTCATCGTCTCCCTGGCGCTCTACAAGCCGTTCGGGATCGCCGGCCTCGTGATCGGGACCGCCGTCGCCTCGGCCCTGATGACCGCCCTCCAGGTTGTCTACCTCCGCCGGGAGCTCGACGGCCGGATCGAGGGGCACCAGACGATCATGATCACCGTCCGGATCGCCGCCGGCTCGATCGCCCTGGCCGGGGGGGCCTGGGTCGTCTGGTGGGCGCTCGACGCCGTCCTCGGCCGGTCGGTCCCGGCTCAGATCGTCGCCGTCGGCGCCGCCGCCGCCGCCGGGCTCTGGGTCTACGTCCGCGCCGTCCTGCGGATGCGGGTGCCCGAGGCCGGCCAGATCCAGCGCCTCGTCGCCGGCCGCCTCGGGCGGTCGACCTGACCGGTCAGCTCACTTGAGCCCGATCGCGAAGTCGAGCCCCCCGGCCGTGTCGATCGCGTTGCGCGCGGCCGAGCCCAGGATGAACACGCCGCCGCCGAGGGTCCCCCTGATCGTCCCGTCCTTGACGAGTCGCAGCACGCCATAGTGCCGGCCCCCGAGGTCGACCGTCAGCCGGCCGGTTCCGTACGGGGCGCCGCCGCTGACCGTGCCGCTGATGGCGACGCCCGGGACGTAGGAGAGGCCGCTGAGAAAAAGCGGAAGCCCAGGCACCAGCCCGAGCAGGTTGCCGGCGAGGGTGCCGGCGATCGGCCCGGCGAGCAGGTTCTCGGCATAGGGCGCGGTGATCCCGACCTCGTGGCGGAGGGTCAGCACGCTGGCGGTCAGCACCTGTCCCGGCAGACCGGTCAACGGCGCGGCCGCCGGCAGCGTGGCGACGGCGCCGGGCGGGAGCGGGTCGACCGGTGGCGGGGCCGCCAGTCCGCACGAAGCGACCGGCGTTCCGGCGAAGAAGGCCCCGAGCGCCCGGGTCGCGCAGCCGCTGGGGTCGTTGAGGAGGACGGCGTGGCCGACGTTCGGGACCTCGAGCGCCGACGCCCCGGGAATCTCGGCGGCGACGACCTGCGCCTGCTCGAACGGCGTCCGGACGTCGGCGGCGCCGCTGAGCACCAGCGTAGGGACGGCCGGGAGCGGGCCGGCCTCGCGGGGCGGATGGGACCCGGACGAAGGCCAGTGCTCGCAGCTGGCGATCTCGGTGTCGCCGATCGCCGTCGCGGCGTCGAACGGCGCCACCGCCGCCGGGCTCAGCAACGAGGCCTCGCGCGCGACCTTCCGCACGCGGACGGCGAGCCGGTCGTGCGCCGACCAGACGAAGCGCTCGTCCTCGCAGCGGGTGGCGATTGGCTCGAGGTTGACCCTCGCTGTCTTCGTCCGAGCGGCGACGGCGATCGCCTGCTCCGGGTCCGGCGGTTCGTCCGGGGTGCGTTCGGCTGAGCCGAGCGCGATCGCCGCGCTCAGGCCTGCGAGGCGCACCAGAGCGGACCCGTCCCCTTCGGCTCCGAGTCGGATCGCCGCCGGGATGCTCGCCCGAAGCAGCGGATCGAGGTCGGACGTCAACAGCGCGATATAGAGGATGCTCCGCGCGGACTTCGCCGTCACTTTCCTCGGGGGCCTGTCGGGATCGACCGGCGCCACCAGCGGCGCCCGGTCCGCGGCGGCGAACACGGCGGTGAGATCAGCCGTCGGATCGAGGCCCGGACAGGTCGACGGGGTGCAGGCCGAGCGCAACTGGCGGCGCATCGAGATCAGCGAGTTGAGCTTGACGTCGTCGTCGCCTTCGACTGGCAGCGTGCTGTCGAGAATGAGGTGGGCGAGGTGCGTCGGATAGCGGCGGGCGTACTGCGTCGCCGGGAACGTTCCGTATGACACCCCGTAGAGATCGATCCGCCCGAGGCGTAGGGCCCGGCGGATCGACTCGATGTCCCGCACGGTGTCGTCGCTCGAGTAGAACCGCGAGCGTCGACCGAGGCTGGCCACGCAGTCGGCGAAGATGCGGGCGAAGCTGCGGCTCGTGTGGGTCGGAACGCGGCAGGCGAGCGGCCCCGAGCGCCCGATGCCGCGCTCGTCGAAGACGAGCAGCGCCCGGTTGCCGAGCGCCGGACGGAGGCTCGTGCGGAACGCGCTCAGCACGCCGACTCCCGACTGGCCGGGTCCGCCGGCGAGAGCGACGAGCGTTCCCGACGGATGGGCGACCTCCGAGTAGCGCTCGACGAACAGGCTGACCCGTCCCGGTACCCGGCCGGCCGGGTCGAGCCGGACTGACACCCGGCCGCAGGTCAGGCGGCCCCGGTCCCCGCAGGCGTGGAGGCGGGTGCGCGCGGCGGCCGCGGCGCCCGGTAGGAGCATGAGCACCGCCATCGCGCTCGCCGCGACCCGGACCCGCCGCCAGCCGGCCGTGGCCCCAGGGCCGGGTGACCGGCGGGGTCCGCCCCGATTAGATGTCACACGCCCGCCGCGTCCGGTGCGTCACCGGCGACGACGATGGTGGTGAGGAAGGGAGGGAGGGACTCACCGGAGGGGAGGCGGGACAAGAGCCGCACCTTACTGATTTGATCCGGCCGCCCCCCGGCCCCAGCCCGCAACCGCGGCTTGACCGAGCGTGGAGGCTCGATGTGCGTGCATGCATTTTGCTATCATCGGCCGGGTGACCAACGTTCAAGTTCGCGGTGTTCCCGACGACGTCCACCGCCGGCTGAAGGCGCAGGCCGCCGGGGCCGGACAGTCGCTCAACGAGTTCCTCCTCGCCCGGCTCGCCGACCTGGCCCGGTTCCCGAGTCTGCCCGAGCTGTCCGACCGGATCCGCGGGCGGGTGCCCTACGACGGACCCTCGAGCGCCGAGATCATCCGGGCCGACCGGGACCGCGGTTGATCGTCGTCGACGCCAGCGTCCTCACCGACTTCCTCCTCGGCCGGACGGCGGCCGTCGACGCGCTGGAGCGCGAGCTCGTCGGCCGGGAGCAGGAGCCGCTTCATGCCCCGGAGCTCGTCGACCTCGAGACCCTGAACGCCCTCCGGGGCCTGGCCGCCGCCGGGCGGGTCACGCCGGAGCGCGCGGGGGAGGCGGTCTCGGATCTCGGCGACACCCGCCTGATCCGCTACCCGCACGCCCCGCTCGGCGAGCGGGTCTGGGCCCTGCGCCACAACCTGACCGCCTACGACGCCGCCTACCTCGCTCTGGCCGAGGGGCTCGAGGATTCGGTGCTCCTCACCGGGGACGCCGGCCTCGCGGCCGCGGGCCGCCGGTCGCTCGGCCCCGACCGCGTGCGCGACGTCCGCTAGCGGCGCCCGACCCGACCCCCGTCGCCTCGGGCCGCCGGGCCCAGCCCGCCCCACCCCACCCCGCCCCGGCGCGATCGACGCCCGCCCGACGTGCGAACCTAACCCTATGGATCATCTGAGGCCGCGTCCGGCCGGGGCCAGGCCCGAACCGCGGGGGGTCAAGCCGAGAGAGCGCGAGTTGATCGAGTGGGTGGCGACCGCCGCCCCCGGCGACCGGGTACCCGAGCCCTGGCGGTGGGCCCGGAGCCCGACCCAGTCGGTGCTCCTGATCCTCTTCGAGCTCGGGGTCATCGAGCGGCCGGCCCCCGGGGCCGATCCCGCCGCCCTCGTCCAGGGGGCCGCGGCCGCGGCGCGGACGTGGCTCGACGAGCATCCCCCGGACGGGGGAACGGCTCCCACCCCCGAGTAGCCGCCCCGGGCCGCCTTCGCCCCCGGCCGCCCCCGGCGACGGACCGCCTCAGTCCGCGCCGTCGACGCCCAGTGCCGCGGCGTGGGGCTCGAGCGCGGCGATGACGAAGGCGATGTGGTCGTCGAGCTCGACCCCGAGCTCCTCGGCCCCCCGGACGACGTCGGCCCGGTTGACCGCGGCGGCGAACGAGGGCTGCTTGAGCTTCTTGCGGACCGACTTCGCCCCGAGCCCGTGGATCCCGGTCGGCCGGACGACGGCGCAGGCGACGAGGAAGCCGCAGAGCTCGTCGACGGCGACCAGCGTCCGCGCGATCGGCGCCTCGGGCTCGACCCCGAGCGACTCGGCGTGGGAGGCGATCGCCCGGATCATCTCGGCCGGGGCCCCCCGGTGCTCGAGCTCGGCCATGATCATCCGGGGATGGCCGGTCGCCAGGTCGGGGAAGCGCTCGTAGTCGGCGTCGTGGAGGAGGCCCGTCGCCCCCCACAGCTCGGGGTCGGCCCCCTCGCGCCCGGCGTAGGCCCGCATCGCGGCCTCGACGGCCAGGCAGTGGCGGCGCAGCGACTCGGACTCGACCCAGTCGGTCACGAGCGCCCAGGCCTCGTCGCGGGAGATCACCCCCGACAGCCTACGGGCACCCCAGCCGGGACCCCGGCCCGCCCGCGGTCACCGGACCCACACCAGCTCGACACCGGCGTCGACCTCGGCCCAGGCCGTGTCGGCCGTGACCGCCCGGGCACCCCGCCGCCGAGCCAGGCGAGGCAGGCGCGGTCGCCGAGCGACAACCCCCCGGGCCGGGTGAGCCGCCGGAGGCGTGCGACCTCGACGGCATCCTCCAGCGTGAAGGCCTCGACCTCGATCGCCCCGCCGAGCAGGCCCCGGTCGGCCAGGTCGCCGGCGAGTCCGGCCGGGTCGGCCCCCCGATCGGCGGCCCGGCTGAGCACCTCGGCCAGGGTGACCGCCGAGATCGCGACCCCGCCGGCGATCGCGTCGGCCACGAGCTCGGCGCCCGGCTCGTCACGAAGGTAGGCCACAGGTGGCCCGGCCCCCGACCACCTACCCTGTATCTCCCTGCCCCGCCCCGCTCGACCGCCCGAAGGCCCGCCGGCGGTGAGCCCCACATGGCCGAACCTCCCCGAAACAGCTCCAGAAAATGGCCGACCAAGCCCACATCCGCAACTTCTCGATCATCGCCCACATCGACCACGGGAAGTCGACGCTGGCCGATCGGATCCTCGAGCTGACCCACACGGTCGCCCCCCGGGCGATGCGGGCCCAGGTGCTCGACTCGATGGATCTCGAGCGGGAGCGGGGGATCACGATCAAGGCCCAGGCCGTCCGGGTCAACTACACGGCCCGGGACGGCGAGACCTACCAGCTCCAGCTGATCGACACCCCCGGGCACGTCGACTTCACCTACGAGGTCTCCCGGTCCCTGGCCGCCTGCGAGGGGGCGGTCCTCGTGGTCGACTCCTCCCAGGGGGTCGAGGCCCAGACCCTGGCCAACACCTACATGGCGGTCGAGGCCGGGCTCGAGCTGATCCCGTGCCTCAACAAGATCGACCTCCCCGGGGCCGAGCCCGAGCGGGTGGCCGAGGAGATCGTCGACCTCCTCGGAGACCCGGCCGAGGAGATCCTCCGGATCTCGGGGAAGACCGGGGCCGGGGTCGAGGACATCCTCGAGCGGATCGTCGAGCGGGTGCCCCCGCCCGCCGGGGACCCCGAGGCCTCAGCCCGGGCGCTGATCTTCGACTCGGAGTTCGACCAGTACCGGGGGGTGATCGCCTACGTCCGGGTGGTCGACGGCGTCTTCCCCAAGGGGGCGGGGATCCGGGCCATGGCCGGGGGGACCCAGGCCGAGATCGACGACATCGGGTTCTTCAGCCCCCAGATGGTCTCGGCCCCCGAGCTCCGGGCCGGGGAGGTCGGGTACGTGATCACCGGGATCAAGGACGTCACCCAGCTGCGGGTCGGCGACACCCTGACCACCAAGGACCACCCGGCGACCGAGCCCCTCCCCGGGTACCGGGAGGTCAAGCCGATGGTCTTCTGCGGGCTCTTCCCGATCGACTCCGACCGGTTCCCCGAGCTCCGGGACGCCCTCGAGAAGCTGACCCTCAACGACGCGGCCCTCTGGTGGGAGCCCGAGACCTCGGACGCCCTGGGCTTCGGCTTCCGGGCCGGGTTCCTCGGCCTCCTCCACATGGACATCGTCCGGGAGCGACTCGAGCGGGAGTACGACCTCGAGCTCCTGGCCACGATGCCGTCGGTCGGCTTCGAGGTGACCCTGACCAACGGGGAGGAGCTCGAGGTCCACAACCCCTCGGACATGCCCGACCCGATGCGGATCGCCGAGATCCGGGAGCCGATGATCCGGGCGACGATCATCACCCCGAAGGAGTACATCGGTGTGATCATGGAGCTCTGTCAGGAGCGCCGGGGGTCACACGAGGCGATGCACTTCCTCTCACCCGAGCGGGTCCAGCTGACCTACGAGCTCCCGCTCGCCGAGATCGTCCTCGACTTCTTCGACCAGCTCAAGTCCCGGACCCGGGGCTACGCCTCGCTCGACTACGAGCTGACCGGGATGCGTCCGTCGAACCTGGTCAAGCTCGACGTCCTCCTCGCCGGGGACCAGGTCGACGCCCTGTCGATGATCACCCACCGGGACAAGGCCTACGACATCGGGCGGATGCTGACCGAGCGCCTGCGCAAGAAGATCCCCCGCCAGCAGTACGACGTCCCGATCCAGGCGGCGATCGGGGCCCATGTGATCGCCCGGGAGACGGTCAAGGCCTACCGGAAGGACGTCATCGCCAAGTGCTACGGGGGTGACATCAGCCGCAAGCGGAAGCTGCTCGAGAAGCAGAAGGAGGGCAAGAAGCGGATGAAGCAGATCGGCCGGGTCGAGGTGCCCCAGGAGGCGTTCCTCGCCGTCCTCGAGCTCGGCGGGAAGTAGCCCCCGACCGTGCGGATCCTCTTCGTCTGCCTCGGCAACATCTGCCGGTCCCCGACGGCCGAGGCGGTCATGCGCAAGCTCGTCCACGACGCCGGCCAGGACGGGGAGATCGAGGTCGACAGCGCCGGGACCGGCCCGTGGCACGTCGGCCGGCCGCCCGACTCCCGGGCGACGGCCGCGGCCTCGGCCCGGGGCTACGCCCTGACCGGCAAGGGCCGCCAGATCAAGCCGTCGGACTTCGAGGACTTCGACCTGATCCTCGCCATGGACCGCTTCAACCGGTCGGCCGTCGTCGGGATGGCCCCGGGCGAGGCGGCTCGGGCCAAGGTCGGCCTGCTCCGGGAGTTCGACCCGGCGAGCGTCGGGGCGGTCGACCTCGACGTCCCCGACCCCTACGCCGGGGGCGCCCGGGGCTTCACCCAGGCGCTCGACCTGATCGAGGCCGCCTGCCGGGGCCTCCTGGCCGAGATCCGCCGCGGTGAGCCTGTCGTCTGAGGCGCTCGCTGCCCTCGGGGGCCGGGTCGCCCGGGTCGAGCGGGTCGGGGGCGGGGACATCAACGAGGGCTGGCGGGTCGACTTCACCGACGGTCGGAGGTCGTTCGTCAAGACCCGGGCCGACCCCGGGCCCGGCGAGTACGCGGCCGAGGCGGCGGGCCTGCGCTGGCTGGGGGCGGCGGGTGGCCTGCGGGTCCCGGACGTGCGCGCGGTCGGTGGGGATTTCCTGGAGCTGGAATGGATCGACCCCGGTCGCCTCGACGCAGCCGGGGCCGCCGAGCTCGGCCACGGGCTGGCCGCCGTCCACGCGGCCGGGGCCGGCGGCTTCGGGGGGGCGGCGGCCCTCCGGATCGGGCGGCTCGTCGTCCCCAACGCCGGGCTCCCGAGCTGGCCGGAGTTCTACGCCGAGCGCCGGCTGCGGCCGCTGGCCGGACCGGCCCGGCTCACGGAGCGGGGGGCCCGGGCGCTCGAGCGGGTGTGCGACCGGATCGAGGATCTCGCCGGCCCGCCCGAGCCGGCGGCCCGGGTCCACGGCGACCTCTGGAGCGGGAACGTCCTGGCCGGGGAGGACGGCCGGCCGTGGCTGATCGACCCGATCGCCCACGGGGGTCACCGGGAGGTCGACCTGGCCATGCTCGCCCTGTTCGGCGGGCCCCCGCCAGGGACGCTCGAGGCCTATCGGGAGGCGGCGCCCCTGGCCGACGGGTGGGAGGACCGGGTCGGGCTCTGGCAGCTCTTCCCCCTGCTCGTCCACGCCGTCCTCTTCGGGGGCTCCTACCCGGGGTCGGTCGAGCGGATCGCCGTGCGCTACGCCGGATAGCCGGGATACAATCGGGGGAGGCGCGGTCGGTCTTGGGTGCCGACGCCGTCCCGCTCGTCCACCGGTGGTCGGAGCAGAGATCAGCGGGCCGGTCCGTCCTCGCGGCGGCGT
>JAXDHK010000297.1:0-2890 GCA_034664545.1 Solirubrobacteraceae bacterium | reverse complement strand
GGTGGCGTTCATGTCTGTGTCCTTTCGCTTGGTGGGGCAGCGGTGGAACGGGCCGCCCCCTCGGCGGCCCGTCCCCGAGCGGTCACTACTGGATCCCGGCCTTCTTGCACGCGGCCGCATAGGCGCTCGTGCAGATGTCGGACACCTTCCAGAAGTTGTCCTTGACGACCGTGTCCTTGATGTTCGTGCTCGTCACCGCGACCGGCGTGAGGATCACCGACGGCACGCTCTTCATGCCGTTGTTGGTCTGCTGGTTGACCAGGCCGGCCGGCGGCTGCTGGCCCTGGGCCAGGGCTCCGGCGAGCTGGGCCGTGTCCTGGGCCTCGGTGGTGACCGCCTTGTAGACGGTCATGAACTGCGTCCCGTCGAGGATCCGCTGAACCCCCGCCAGCGACGCGTCCTGACCGGTCGTCGGCCGGGTCTTCGGGTCGATCCCCGCCGACTTCATTGCCGCGATTCCACCCTCGGCCATGTCGTCGTTGGCCCCGTAGATGGCGGCGAAGCCCCCGTTGCCCAGTGCCGTGATGGCCTGCTGCGCCTCGTTCTGGGCGTTGCTCCCCAGCCAGCCCGGGGTGTCGTACTGCTTGGCGATCTTGACCCCGTCGGTCTTGAACTGACCCATCGCCCCCTGCTTGAACAGCTTGGCGTTGTTGTCGGCCGGGTCCCCGTTGATCATGATGATCGGGCCGGTCGCCTTGCCCAGCGTCTTGAGCTTGGCGTCGAGCGCCGTGGCCTGGAGCTTGCCCACCCCGGCGTTGTCGAAGGACACGTAGTAGGTGATGTCCGCGTTGTTGATCAGGCGGTCGTAGCTGATGACCGGGACGTTCCGGGCCTTGGCCTTGGCCACGATCGCCACCGCCGATCCGGCGTCGACCGGGTCGAGGACGAGCACCTTCGCGCCCTGGGTCAGCGCCGCGTCGGCCTGGCTCTGCTGCTTGGTCGCGTCCTGGGTCGCGTTGCTGTAGAGGAGCTTGCAGGTCGGGCAGGCCTGGGTCAGCTTGGCCTGGAAGTCGGGCTTGTCGTGCGTCTCGTACCGGGCCGTCTGGTTCTCAGGCAGCAAGAGCGCCACCATCGGGCCGTTCCCGCTCGTGGCCGCGCTCGTGCTGGCGCCGCTCGTGCTCTTGGTGCTGCTGCTGCTCCCGCAGCCGGCGACCGCCAGGGCGAGCGCGGCGAGCGCCGTCCCGGCAATCCCGACCCGTATCCGTGGGCTGTGCAACGTCATGTCCGATCTCTCCGTTCCTTGTTTTGACAGGCTTGATCCAAGGGCGGCGCCGAGGCGGCGCCCTCCGTCTCGTAGAGCACCAGCGCGACTGCCCCGAGCACCTCCGCCCGGTCGCCGAGCACGCCCGCGACGATCTCGACGTCCTCCCCGGCCGACGGGATCGCGCGCCCCTGCGCCGCGGCCCGCATCGGCTCCAGCAGGACATCCCGCGCGGCGGCCAGGGTTCCCCCCACCACGATCCGCGACGGGTTCAAGAGGTTGCAGAGGTTGGCGAGGGCGTTCCCGACGTGGGTCCCCGCCGCGGCGATCGCCCGGCAGCTCGCCGCGTCGCCCTCGGACGCCCGCTCGAGCACGCCCTCGACGGTCAGATCCTCCCCGAAGGTCGGCTTGAGCAGCCCGACGATGGCCGGGATCCCGGCCACCGTCTCCAGGCACCCCCGGCTCCCGCACCGGCAGATCGACCCGCTCTCGTCGATGATCGTGTGGCCGATCTCCCCCGCTGTGCCCCCCGCCCCCCGGAACAGGCGCCCGAACACGACGAGTCCGGCCCCGATGCCCGTGGCCACCTTGAGATAGACGAGGGTCTCGCACCCCTTGCCGGCCCCCCAGTGGAGCTCGGCCAGGGCACCCAGGTTCGCGTCGTTGTCGACGTGGACGGGCAGGCGCAGCCGCTCGCCCATGTCCTCCGCCACGCTCACCCCGACCCAACCCGGGAGGATCGCCGAGGACCCGACCTTGCCGGTGGCCAGGTGGATCGGACCCGGCATGCCCAGCCCGACCCCGATCACCTCGTCCCGGTCGACCTTCGCCTGGTCGAGGACGTCCCCGAGAAGCCCGGTCGCCTCGTCCATGCCGCGCCCGGCGTCGTACCCGTCGGGCATCCGCCGGGAGGTCTCGGCCAGCACCTGGTGCGACCGGTCGCAGGCGACCACCGCGAGATGCTGCTTGCCGAAGTCGATGCCCACGGCCACGCCGGCGGCCCGGCTCAGGGCGATCAGGCGGGGAGGCCGCCCGCCCCGGAGCGACGCGTCCTCCCCGGGTGCGTCGTCGCGCTCGACGATGAGGCCGGCCTCGTCGAGCTCGGAGACCAGGGTCGAGACCGTCGACGGGGACAGGCCGGTCCGCCGGGCGACGTCGGCCCGGCTGGCGACCCCGAGCTCCTCCAGGGCGCCCACCACGCGCTTGCGGTTCAGCTCGCGCAGTGAGGCGAGTGAGCCTCCTTCCTTGCCGGCCACGGCCGCATTCTCTGCCGCGCCCAGGTGGTTTGTCAAGGCTTCGCACAAAAAACCCCCACGAGGGAGATTCTTCATGCAAGAATCGATGAAACATGGCTCGACCGCGGGCGGTCGGGCGACCGATCGGGGGCGAAGTGAACGAACTGGACGGGAAGGTCGCGCTGGTCACGGGGGCGAGCGGGGGCATCGGCGCCGCCGTGGCCCGAAGCCTCCACGCGGCCGGGGCCTCGGTGGCGATGCTCTCCCGCCGGGGCGAGGATCTCGGCCTCGAGCGCGGCCTCGGCCTGGTCTGCGACGTCCGCGACCGAGCGGCCGTCGCACGGGCCACCGAGGCCGCTGTCGAGCGGTTCGGCGCCCTCCAGATCGTGGTCGCCAACGCCGGCGTCGGCGCCTACGGCTCCTTCCTCGACCTCGCCCCCGAGCAGCTCGAGGC
>JAXDHK010000296.1:0-13088 GCA_034664545.1 Solirubrobacteraceae bacterium | reverse complement strand
CCCGGCGCGGGGGGGGGCCCTGGCCGGGGGCGGTGGGGGGAGCGCGGGCTTGGGGGGCGGGGGGGGTTTTCGGGGGGGGGGGGGGGGCGGCCGCATCGGCTTCGGCGGGGGCGTCGGCTTCGGCGCGGGGATCGGCGGCGGCGGCCTCGGGGTGTTCCTGCTCGTGATCATCGTCCTCGCCGGCCTGTTCTTCCTGATGACCGCCGTGATCGCCCCCGCCCGCTACCGGGCCCGCCGCCGGCGCCGGGCCGAGACCGTCCGCCTGGCGGCCCGGGCCGCCGCCGAGGACGACCCGGACTTCGCGCCGGAGACGGTCGAGCCGGCCGCCCGGCGGCTCTTCCGCGACGTCCAGGCGGCCTGGTCCTCGGGCGACGACCGGCGCCTGCGCCGCCTCTGCGGCCCCGACCTCATGCGCGAGTGGTCCCGGCGCCTCACCGACTTCGAGCGGCGGGGCTGGACCAACCGCGTGAGCATCGACGGGGACGTCGAGGTCGAGTACGTCGGCCTCACCAACCGCGAGGCCGACCGCGACGACCGGGTGGTCGTCCGCCTCGAGGCCCAGCTCCGCGACGTCGTCCTCGACCGGGCCGGGGACGTCGTCCTCCGGCGCGACAGCGCCGCCGAGTCGAGCCGGGTGTGCGAGTACTGGACGCTCGGAAAGCAGGACGGCCGGTGGATCGTCCTGTCGATCGAACAGCGCCAGGAGGGAGACCACCAGCTCGACGAGCCGATCGTCGCCACTCCCTGGTCGGACACCGAGCGCCTGACCGCGGAGTCGGTGGTCGAGCTGGCCGCCGCCCAGAAGGTCCCGGACGGCGTGGCGGTGAGCGAGGTCGCGGCGGCGGAGTTCACCGGGGCGGCCCGGACCGCCGCCCTCGACCTGGCCCTGGTCGACGGGCGCTTCTCGCCGGACGTCCTGAGCGTCGAGGTCCGCCGGGCGGTCGCCGCCTGGGCCGAGGCGGTCGACGGGGATGACGCCGATCTGGCCGAGCTGGCCACGACGGGAGCGGTGTCGGCGCTCCTGCACCCCGGGGATCCGACCGAGCAGACCCGGCTCGTCGTGCGGGGGCCGGTCGTCGAGCAGGTCCGGATCACCGGCCTCGACGCCCACGCGACGCCCCCGACGATCACCGTCGAGCTCCGCGTCCGCGGCCGCCGCTACATCGAGGATCGCGACACAGCGGCCGTCCTCTCCGGGTCGCAGTCGGCCCCGGTGAGCTTCGGCGAGCAATGGACGCTGGCCCTCTGCGGATCGGACCAGCACCCCTGGCGGGTGGTCTCGACCGCCGCCGCCGGCTCGTGAGCGGGCCGTCCCCGTCGGGCCCGGCCGTAGACGTCGAGATCCGTGGGCCGATGATCCGTCTCGGACAGCTGCTCAAGCTCGCCGGTATCGTCGACTCCGGGGCCGACGCGAAGATACTGCTCCAAGATGACCAGGTCGCGGTGAACGGACGCCCCGAGCCCCGCCGGGGACGTCAGCTCCACGACGGCGACCTCGTAGGGGTTGCCGGACAGGTGCTCCGCGTCCGGACCGGCGCCGGGTAACGTGGGTTTGCCTGGGCTGGCGCCCCGGGTAGCTCGCCGTGGTGGTTCGACAGCGGCGCTTGCGTTGACCCGAGAGAACTTCGCTCTCGAGCTCGAGACACTGACCCCCGGACTGAACCTTCTGGCCGTCAGCGGCGAGGTCGACCTGTTCGCCGTCCCCGAGCTCAAGGAGTCGATCACGGGAGCGATCGACGGGGAGGCGTGCGACCTGATCGTCGACCTCACGCGGACGGCGTTCATCGACTCCAGCGGCCTGGCGGCGGTGATCATGGCGATGAAGCGGGCCCGCAGCCACGGCGGTCGGATGGTGGTGGTCGACGGCGAGGGCGGGGTCGCCCGGACGTTCCGCGTGGCCGGGGTCGACCAGATCGTCACGATCGTGGCATCGCGCGAGGCCGCCGTCGCCCTCCTCTCGGCCCCCGCCGGCCGGTAGCGCCGGATGCCTGTCCTCCACGCTCCGCCTCCGCATGCCGGGTAGGCCGCAGACGCGCGGGGTCCGCGACCCGGAGGCGATGTTCGTCCGGCTGCGCGAGACGCCCGACCCGGCGCTCCGCGACCGGCTGATCGAGCACTACCTCCCGCTCGCCCGGAGCGTGGCCAACCGCTACCGCCACACCCCCCAATCCTTCGAGGACGTCCTCCAGGTCGCCAACCTCGCCCTGGTCAAGGCGGTCGACGGGTTCGATCCCGACCGGGGCCTCGCGTTCTCCTCCTACGCGGTTCCGACGATGATCGGCGAGATCAAGCGCCACTTCCGGGACACCGCCTGGGCCCTCCACGTGCCCCGGGCGCTCAAGGAGAAGGTGCTCCTGGTCGAGCGCTCCGAGCGGGAGCTCTCGGCCCAGCTCGGCCGGGCCCCGACCGTCGACGACCTGGCGGTGGCCACCGGCCTCAGCAGCGAGGGCGTGCTCGACGCCCTCGAGGCCCGCTCGGCCCATGACGCCGAGTCGATCGACGGCGGCGGCGGGGGGGACGACGACGAGCCCGGGAGCCGAGCGGCGGCGATCGGAGCCGAGGATGCCCGGCTCGAGGCGGTCGACGTCCGGGCCACCCTGGCCAGCGCGATGGGCCAGCTGACCGAGCGCGACCGGCTGATCATCCGCCTCAGGTTCGTCGACGGACAGACGCAGACCCAGATCGCCGAGCAGGTCGGGGTCTCCCAGATGCAGGTGTCGCGGCTTCTGCGCAATGCCCTGCGCGACCTCCGGGAGATCGTCGAGGAGGATTGAGGAGCGTGCGCGCCGGAGGCCGTCAGGCGGAGATGGTGCGCAGGGTGGTCTGGATGCCGAAGCGCTCCTCGATCTCGGCGGGATCGACGCCCTCCAGGTAGGCCTGGTCGCCCTCCGGATGGGTGAACACGACGATCCGATCGGCCCGGAAGGTCTGGAGCGCATCCTGGACGGCCTCGAGCGGGTCGCCCTCGCCCGTGTCCCCGGACGCGTCGACCCCGGCCTCGGTCAGCTCCTCGACGCTCTCGCGCTGGACCCGCTCGGCCCCGGCGATGGCCGAGTCGGCGTCCGAGAGCCAGAAGCGCAGGGGTGATTCCTGGAGGGCCGGGGCGACGACGAGGACCTCGGCCTCCTCGGTCGCGTCCTCGCCGACCGCCTCCTCGAGGTCCGAGGCGGTGATCGGGCCGCTGGCGATGACGAGCAGCTTCATGAGCCTCCTAACGCGGGTCGAGGAGCCGGAGGGTGAGGGTCTCGGTGTCGCCGTGGGGGGTGACGACGACCTCGTCGGCCAGCGTCTCGACCAGCGGCTCGAGGCCGCCGACGGCCGAGTCTCCGACCAGTCGGGCCGCCTTGCCCGAGGCGAAGGGTCCGAAGCGAAGCTCGAGCCGGCGGACGTCGACGGCGACCCCCAGGCGCAGCGCGTCCCCGGCCACCGCCCGGTCGGCGTGGGCGGTGAGGGCGTCGGCCACGAGTTGGACGTCCGAGAGGCGGTCGATCGAGAACCGGGCCCTGGCCGCCAGCGCGCTGACCGGTCGGGAGAGGACGATCCGGGCCAGGGTGACGGGGGTGATCACGAGGGTCGCCGTCGCCCCGGCGGTGACCGCCTGGCCGGCCAGGCTCTCGGCGGCCCCGTCGACCGCTACGGCGGGGAGCTCGGCCGGGCGGCGGGCGCCCGGGATCGAGAACTCCATGCGCACCTCGGTGCCCGACCCGATCTCCCCCCGGAACTCCGTCCGGTCGGTCAGCGCCTGGATGACCGAGAGGCCGATGCCCTTGACCTGGTCGTCGGAGGCCGGCTTGGGCCTGATCCCCTCGCCGTGGTCGCGGACGACGACCTCGATCCGGCCGTCGCGGATATAGACCTCGACCTCGAGCGGCCCGTCGCGTCCGTCGTAGGCGTGGAGGACGACGTTGTTGGCCGCCTCGCTGACCACGGTCTTGATGTCGTCGAGTTGACCGTCGGCGAGCGGGACGGCCTCGGCCACCCCGGCGAGCATCTCGCGGACGAGCGAGACGTTCTCGGGGAGGTTCACGAGGTCGAGGCGGACGTTGGGCATCTCAGTCATCGGGGGGCGTGGCCGGATCCGTCCAGCCGGCGCCCGCCGGGGCTCCCGGGGGGGCACCGAGACGGAGGTTGCGGGGGCATGGGAGTCAAGCCAGTCGGGGGGATTCAGCCGGGGCCGCGGCGGGTCCCGCCGACCGGGCCCGGACGCCTGATCTCCGGCGCTGGCACCCTAGCGCCGCCAGCCGCCCCGGACGGTGCGCCCGGCCGGCGGCGGCCGTCAGTCAGCACCGTCGACCCCCCGGTCACCCGCGACCGGGCTAGTCCGCCCGATCGACGAGATCGCGCGCCTTGTCGGCCACCGTGTCGGCGGCGTCCTTGACCGACGCCACGGCCTGATCCCCCTGCCCCTCGTGCTTGAGGTCGTCGTCGCCGGTGATCGCCCCGGCGGCCTCCTTGACCCTTCCCTTGGCCTCGTCGACGTGCTTGTCGGTCATCTCCAGCCTTCCTCTCGCGTCGCGGTTCGCGCCTCCCCCGGCGATACCCGTCGGTCGGGTCGGCCAAACGAGCGCCGGCGGTCGGGGTCGGCCATCGGTCGGCGGGGGCCCTTGCGCCCCGAGCCCGGGAGGGCTCGGGGTCGCCAGGGACCGGACATGGATCGCCGCTGAACTACAACGTCCCAGGACTTTGTGTCTCGCCTGGGTGACTTGACACTCCCGGCCACCGGGACGGGCCAGCGGCGCAAGCCGCTGCGTGGCCCGGCTGGCACGGTGCTCGCGCCCGGCCGAGTAGGCGATCCGCCGGTCCCGTCAGCCTAGCGCGCCGGGACCCCGGCGGACCGGGGCGATGGGTTTTACGGACCTCTTAGGGACGTGATTCACTCTCAAGCGATGCGGACACGCCTGCCTGCGCCCGGGCGCACGATCTCGGCCGGGAGGCGCCCGCACCGCCGGCCGGCGCACCCGGGTCCGGCCGGGGCGCTCGCGCTCGGCCTCCTCGCCGCTTTCGCGCTCGCCCCCGCCTCGGCCGGCGCGTCCGGGTCGCTGGTGTCGCTGCGCGTGGTCGGCGCGGCGCCCGTCCCGTCGATCACCTCGTTCCCCTTCCAGGTCGGGATGTTCATCCAGTCGCCCGGCGGCGGGTTCGGCGCCCAGGCGACGCTTGCGTTCTGCGGGGGGGTGATCATCGATCCGACCCAGATCCTGACCGCCGCCCACTGCGTCAGCAACGAGCTGTCCGGGGCACCGGTGCCCCCGGCGAGCGTGACCCTGCTCGCCGGGACGGCGATGCTTCCCCCGGCGGTCCCGACCCAGCCGGTGGCCGCGAATATCGCCATCGATCCCCACTACGACACGCGCACGGCCGACTACGACCTCGCGGTCGTCACCCTGACCGCCCCGCTCTACACCGGGTCCCCGCGTCCGGACGGCACCGCCGCGATCGCACCGATCCCGTTGGTCACCCCGGCGCTCGCCACCCGCTTCGCCAACCCCAACCTGAGCCCGGCCGAGCCGGTCACGATCAGCGGGTGGGGGGAGACCGCGCCGCTGGGGGTCGGCGCCCAGGACGACTCCGCCGACCTGCCCCACCAGCTCCAGGCGGCGCAGACCCACCTCGTCCCCGACGCCACGTGCGCGGCGCAGTACGCGAGTCTCGGCAGCCTCGGCGTCCCGGCGATCACCCCGCGGATGCTGTGCGCCGGGGAGCCGACCGGCGGGATCGACGCCTGCTCGGGGGACAGCGGCGGGCCCCTGGTCGTCGACGTCGACAGTCCGGCCGCCCCGCCCGGGGACTACGTCCTCGCCGGATTGATCGACTTCGGAGCCGGCTGCGCGCAGCCCGGCTTCCCGGGCGTCTACGTCCGCCTGGCGACGCCCGAGATCGCGGCCTTCATCGGCCAGCAGGCGGCCGCCCAGGGGCAGCAGCTGGCCGCGGCCCCGGCGCCGGCCGGCATCGCTCCGGTCCGGCGGATGCTCGCCGGGAGCGGGACGGCCAGCATCGCGGCCGCCAGCGGGCGGGTCAGCAGCCGGGTGGCCAGGGTGGCGGTGCGGTGCCGGCGGGCGACCTGCACGGGGACGATTACCCTGCGGACGACGACGACGGTCGGGATCGCCCACTTCGCGATCGCCGCCAACACGACCAAGCGGGTGCCGGTCCGGATCACCCCCCGCGGTCGGGAGCAGCTGGTTCGCCACGGCCATCGGCTGCTGACCCGCGCCACGCTGCGGACGACCGGTGCCCCGGCCACCCAGCGGGCGTTCACGCTCACCGGGTGATCGGCCGCCTCGGGCGGCTCGAGCGCGGGGGAGAGGCTCGTACGGTCCCGACGCAACGAGGCGCCGGGACCGCAGCGAGCACGTGGACGCCGTAGCTTGGGGGAGCAACGGCGTCCGTCTCGCCCAGGAAAGGAGGGAAGTTTCCCGGGCGAAGCTGGTGGCGCGCCCGACCGGGCGGGGGCGCGCTCAAGGATCAATCGATGGGCAGGCAACTCCTCTTCGAGGGGCATCAGAGAGAAGAGGTACGGCGTCGTCGAGCCCCGTGTGGGGAGCCCCGCGCCCACATCCACCTGTCACACGAGCCCACCCACCGGAGACGGCGGGCGACGACCGCCTACCGAGGTTAGCTGACGCGCGCCTCGGGCGAAAGGGGAGAAGCTAACTTCGGACCGGGTCAGTCCTCGGACTCGTCCTCTCCCGGCGGGCGGGGCTTGCGGCGCTCGCGCCGCCCGAGCGCATAGATCCAGGCGACGATCGCCACGGGCGGGACCAGATAGATCAGGCTCTCCTCGATCGGGACGCCGCCGAGGTGGGCGAGCACGAGCACGCTAGGCCGCCCTCAGGACCCAGATCCGCAGGGGCGTCCCGGTGAAGTCGGAGACGCCGAACGAGCGCACGGCGTAGGCGTGGCCCCCGACGCTCGCGCACCCGGCGGTCGGGAGAGGCGGGGCCAGGGCGGCCGGGAGCGAGCTCCGGGCGTCGCCGGCGGCTCCGCGGACGACCACCTGGCTGCCGGTGAACTTGTGGACCAGGCGGATGAATCCGATCACGTCCTGGATGGTCACCTCGAGGGTTCCGAGGACGCGACCGCGCCGGAGCAGGACGGTCCGGGCACCGGCCACGTCGAACGGGTAGCGCTCGGTCCCGACGAGCACCCGCCCGGCCCGGACGACCCGGATCGCCGTGATGTGGTGGGGCCCGGCCACCCACCGGAGGGCCTGCCGGCCGGCCGCCGGGAGGTCTCCCGCCGCGAGGGCGTCACCCAGGGCACGGTCCCGGGCGACCAGGCCGAGCGCGGCCCGGACGGCGGCCCCGACCGACTCGAGGCGATAGCGGCCGACGGCGAACCGGGCGTCGGCGGCCGCCTGCTGCTGGCTGCGGGCCGGGCAGCGGGCTGCCGGTGCGCCGAGCGCCGGCGTGACGAGCGAACAGCCGGCGGCGAGGGCCGCGAGCACGGCGGCGAGGGAAGGGCGAACGCCGGGTCTGGCCACTCCCGGATGTTAGTCGCGGACCGGCGGTGATCCATGAGGGCTCTGCTCGCGTAGTGTTCGTGTCGGTGAGGAAGTGGGGCCGTGGCTGCAGCCACGACGGGAGTCGATCGAGGCAGGGACATGTCGGTAGCCGAGCCGCGAGAGCTTGAGGAGGTCGAGGATCGGGTCCGGCGCGGCCGGGCGCTCGGGGCCCTCGTCGATCCGCGGGGAACCGTCGACTTCGGGGTCGACGAGGTCGGGCTCGAGGATCTCGAGTTCGAGCTCGAGGCGATGGAGGCGCTCGACGACTCGCTCGAGCCGTGGCCGGCGGCCCCGCCGGGGCGAGAGGCCGGCCGCCCGGGCGCCGTTCCACCGCTCGGCGCCGCCACCGCCCGGCGACCCGCCGAGGAGACCACGACCGACGCGCTCGCCCTCTTCCTCCGGGACATCGGCAAGGTGCCGCTGCTCACCGCCCGGGAGGAGATCGCCCTGGCCAAGCGCGTCGAGCGCGGGTGCCTCGAGTCCAAGCAGCGGATGGTGACGGCGAACCTCCGCCTGGTCGTCTCGATCGCCAGGAACACCCACGACCAGGGGCTGCCGCTGCTCGACCTGATCCAGGAGGGGACGATCGGCCTGGTCCGGGCGGTCGAGAAGTTCGACCACCGCCGGGGCTTCCGCTTCTCGACCTATGCGAGCTGGCTCATCAGCCAGGCGGTGTCCCGGGCCCTGGCCGACAAGTCCCGGATGATCCGGATGCCGGTCTACGTGGTCGAGAAGCTCCAGCGGATCCGCCGGGCCGAGCGCGACATCGCCGCCCAGGTCGGCCGGGACGCCACGCTGGGGGAGGTCAGCGCGGCGACGGGGATCGACATCGACGCGGTCGACGCGATCCGGCGGGCCGCCCAGCCGCCGGTCTCGCTCGAGAAGCCGATCGACGGGGAGGACGGGACCGAGCTCGGCCACCTGATCGCCGACCACCTCGCCGCCTGCCCGTACGAGCGCGCCGCCCAGGCCCTCACCCGCAAGGCGCTCTGGGACGTCCTCAAGCGCCTGCCCGACCGGGAGCGGCAGATCCTCGTGCTCCGCTACGGCCTCTGCGGGGAGCAGCCCCGAACCCTCGAGGAGATCGGCCGGAGCTTCAACCTCACGCGCGAGCGGATCCGTCAGATCGAGACGGAGACGATCAAGAAGCTCGAGGTCCTCGACGAGACCCAGCACCTCCGCCCGAGCGCCTGACCTCGGCCGGCGGGGGGTCGCCGGCGGGCGCCGGCGCGAGCGCTAGGCCGGGGTCGGCATCCGCGCGAGGTCCCGGGCCGACCGGACGGCCCGGGTGAGCGTCGCCACGTCGTAGACGCCGTGGTGGCGGCGGCCGTTGATGAAGAACGACGGGGTCCCGGAGACGCCGCTGGCGTCGGCGCCGGCGATGTCGGCACTCACCCGGGGGGCGTAGCGGCGCCGGCGCAGCTCCTCGGTGAAGCGTCCGACGTCCAGGCCCAGCTGCTCGGCGTAGCGCCGGAGGTCCCGGACGGTCAGGTCACCCTGGTGGGCGAAGAGGAGGTCGTGCATCTCCCAGAAGACGCCCTGGGCGTGGGCGGCCTCGGTCGCCTCGGCGGCCATCTCGGCGTGGGGGTGGACATCGGCGAGCGGGAGGTGGCGGAAGACGTAGCGGAGGTCGTCACCGTACTCGGCGAGCAGCTCCCGGACGATGGGCTCGGCCCGACCGCAGAACGGGCACTCGAAGTTGGCGTACTCGACCAGGGTCACCGGGGCGTCGTCGCGGCCACGGACGTGGTCGCGCTCGGGGTCGACGTCGTCGGCCAGGTCGATCAGCTGCTCGGCCGTCCCTCCGAGCTGGCGGGCCCGGACGGCGGCGGGCAGCCGGGCGATGACCCGGAACACGGCCCAGGCGAGGATGGGGGAGACGATCGCGGCGGTGAGGACTCCGAGCTTGGCCTGGTCGAGCAGCGCCCCCCGAGAGGAGAAGGCGAGGGCGGCGATCAGGAGCGAGACGGTGAAGCCCATCCCGGCGGCGGCGCCGGTTCCGGCCAGGCCGGGCCAGGTCACGGGGAGGCGCGCCCCGCCGAGGGACCTCCGGGTGGCCAGCCACGAGGCGCCGAGGATGCCCAGCGGCTTGCCGACGACGTAGGCGAGGAAGATCCCGATCGTGACCGCCGAGGTCGCCGCCCCACGCAGCAGGCCGCCGTCGATCCGGATGCCGGCGTTGGCCAGGGCGAAGAGGGGGACGATGACGAAGCTCGTCCACGGGTGCAACCGGTACTGGAGGCGCTCGTTCGGTGAGATCGCCGAGGTCAGGCTCCGCTGGGCCGAGTAGGCGAGCTCGGGGGTCGGCTGCTCGCGGAAGGCCCGCGTTTCCTGGGTGGCCCGCTCGAGGTCGTCCCGGGCCGGGGGGTAGGCGCTGGTGACCAGGCCGATGGCCAGGCCGACGATGATCGGATCGATCCCGGACTCGAACATCGCGACCCAGATCCCGATCCCGACGACCACGGCCCCGGCCGGACGCCACCGGCCCCGGGCGAAGCGCAGGGCGATCAGCACCCCGAAGAGGCCGACGGCGACGACGAGGGCGACGGCCGAGACCCGCTGGGTGTAGGCGAGGGCGATGACGAGGAGGGCGGCGAGGTCGTCGAGGACGACGAGGGTGAGGAGGAACACCCGCAGCCGGGTCGCTCCGTCGGGGGCGACCAGGGCGAGCACGCCGAGGGCGAGGGCCGTGTCGGTCGACATCGCCGCTCCCCACCCGTCCTGGCCGGGGCCGCCGGCGTTGATCGCTAGGTAGATCCCGACGGCGGCGACCATCCCCCCGAGGCCGGCGACGACGGGAATGGCGATCCGGGTCCGCTCGCGGAGCTCGCCGAGGTCGACCTCGCGCTTGGCTTCGAGCCCGACGACCAGGAAGAACAGGGTCATCAGGCCCTCGTTGACCCAGTGCCGGAGGTCGGTGGCGAGGGCGTGGTCGCCGAGGGTGACGGCCAGGCGGGTCTGCCAGGCCGACTCGTAGGAGTCCGGCCAGGGCGAGTTGGCCCAGATCAGGGCGATCACGGCGGCCCCGACGAGCATGACCGCCCCGCCGGACTCGGTCCGCAGGAAGTCACGAACCGGGGCGCCGACGTTCCGCGCCCAGGCCGTCCGACCGGCCGGGGCGGGGGCGGGGGCGGCTTCCATCCGGTGAGTATCCCTACACTTCTCGCGGTCATGCCCGAAACGTCGACCCCGGCTCTCTACCGCTCAGGCGAGGGCGAGCCGCTGCTCCTCCTCCACGGCTTCAAGGGCACCTGGCACCAGTGGGCGCAGATCATCCCGGCCCTGGAGACGGGCTACGAGGTGATCGCCCCGACCCTCCCCGGCCACCACGGGGGACCGCCGTTCGAGAAGACCGGAGCCCTGCGGCTCGACGACGCCGGGGATGCCGTCGAGGTGCAGCTCGACGCGCTCGGGGTCGGTACCGCCCACATCGTCGGCAACTCGATGGGCGGGGGGCTCGCGCTCGAGCTCGCCAAGCGGGGCCGGGCCCGGAGCGTCGTCGCCCTGGCGCCCTCCGGGGGGTGGCGGGCCGACAGCGGGGAGAGCCGGCGGCTCGCCCGGTTCTTCGTGCGCCAGCGCCGGCTCGTCCGCGCCGGGCGGGCCGCCCTCCCGATGGTCATGGGGCAGTCGGCCACCCGCCGGCTGGCCATGCGCGACGTGATGTGGCGGGGTGAGCGGATGGCCCCCCGGGCGGCCATCGACATGGTCATGTTCTCGATGCGGTGCGCGATCGAGGGGCGGGTGATCGAGGCGCTCTTCGCCGAGCGGGCGGCGATCGACGGACTCGAGGACGTCCGGGTCCCGACGCTGATCGCCTGGCCCGAGCACGACCGGATCCTCCCGATGAAGCGCCACGCCGAGCGCTTCCGGACCGAGATCCCCGGGGCCGAGTTCGTCGTCCTGGCCGGGACCGGACACGTGCCGATGTGGGACGCCCCCCAGCTCGTGCTCGACACGATCAACGAGTTCGTCGCCCGCCAGATCGTCGCTCCCGCCCCGGCCGCCCCGGCCGCCGACGCCGGGGCGCCCGCCGCCGGCTAGTCAGTCCGGCGGGCGCTTGGGCGCCAGCTCGAGCTCGATCAGGTCGCCGCCCTCGTGGTCGACCTGGAGCGTCGTGTGGGCGAGGGCGAAGCGGTCGTGGAGCATCGCCTCCATCCCCCGGCGGATGGCGTGGCAGTTGACGTCCTCGCCGACCAGGACGTGGGCCGAGAGGGCGGGAAAGCCGCTGGTGATCTCCCAGACGTGGAGGTCGTGAACCTCGCGGACCCCGGCCTGGCCGACGAGCGCCTCACCGATCAGCTGGGGGTCGAGATGGGCGGGGGCGGCTTCGAGGAAGACGCGCCCCGAGGCCTTGACCAGGGCGTAGCCCGACCGGACCATCAGGCCGGCGACGGCGAGCGAGACGATCGGATCGGCCCGGTCGAAGCCGGTGAGGAGGATGACGACGGCGGCGACCGCCGTCCCGGCGAAGGCATAGAGGTCGGTCAGGAGGTGCTGGAGGCTGCCCTCGACGTTCATGCTCCGGCGGTTGGCCCGGGCCAGGGTCCACGTGGCGGCGAGGTTGACCGCGACGCCGACCAGGGCGACCCCGAGCACGAGCCCGGCCTCGACGGCCGGCGGGTGGACGAGGCGGCGGACCGCCTCGTAGGCGATGAACGCCGCGAGGATCAGGAGGGTGACCCCGTTGGCCTGGGCCGAGAGGATCTCGGCCCGGCGGAAGCCGTAGGTCATCGCCCCGGCGGCCGGCCGGAGAGCGAGCCGGGCGGCGGCGAGGGAGAGCCCGATCGCCGCGGCGTCGGTCAGCATGTGGCCGGCGTCGGAGAGGAGGGCCAGGGAATGGGCGAGGATTCCCCCGGTCACCTCGACGGCCATGAAGCCGAGGATCAGCCCGAGGGCGATCGTCAGCTGGCGGGTGTCGCAGTCGGCGGTGACGCCGTGGGCGTGACCGGCGTGGCCGTCGTGGCCGGCGTGCGGGTGAGCGGGGCCGGGACCGGGCGGGGGTCGGGAGTCGGCAGCCATGCGCCCATCGTAGGCCGCCGGGGCGAGGACGCCCAGGGTGGGTGGCCGAGTCGATTGGGATGCGCCAGCGCTTGGCCAGCGCCGGTCGCCCTCCCCGGGGATTCGGAGGTCCTGATCCTCGATGAGTCGACCCACGGCCTCGACCGGGCCGGGCGTCCGGCGGATCCGAGGCGTACTGCGCCAGCGCGGTGCTGCCCTGGAAGCTATGCCTCAGCGGTCTTCGTGAGGTTCTTCAATCGCTCCAGCTGGTTCCAGTGGGTTGCGACGCGCGTCTTGCCCTCGGGTGTCAGCTCGACGTTGGTGTTGGGTCTCTTGCGGACGAATCGCTTCTCGATCGTGATCAGGCCGGCGTCTTCGAGTTTGGTCAGATGGCTTGAGAGGTTGCCGTTCGTCAGCCCGGTCGTGCGCGCCAGGAAGACGAAGTCGGCAGCGTTCACCGATGAGAGCACCGTCATGATCGCCAGGCGGGCGGGCTCGTGGATCAGGCGGTCAAGAAGCGGCGCGTCGTTATCGGGCGCCATCGCCGTCCGCGAGGTTCGGGCTCTTCGAGGATGCGAAGCTGCGCACG
>JAXDHK010000295.1:0-7175 GCA_034664545.1 Solirubrobacteraceae bacterium | reverse complement strand
GGCGCCGGGCCGGCCCCGGTCCCCGTGGCGGGTCCGGACCGTCGCGGCCGCCGGCGCCGGGGCCCGGGCCGCGCCGGTCAGACGCCGGTCCCCGAGGCGGGTCCGGACCGGCCGCGGCCGCAGCTGCCGGCGCCGCGGCCCGGGCTCCAGCGAAGTCAGGCGCCGGTCCCCGCGGCGGGTCCGGACCCGCCGCAGCCGCGGCCGCCGGCCCGGAGCTGGGCGAGCGTCGGGGGGTCGGCGGTGAGGAGCTCGGGGAGGGTGACCGGCCGGAGGTGGGAGGCGGCGAGGGCCGGGATGATGGTCGCCAGGGCCCGGATCGTCTGGCCCCGGTTCTCGTGCATGAGGATGATCGACCCGGGCCGGAGGCCGGCGATCACGTTCCGGGCGATCCCGGCGTAGTCGGCTCCGGCCGAGTCCCGGCTGTCGACGTTCCAGACGACCTCGACCAGCCCGAGGGACCTGGCCTCGGCGTCGATCGCCGGGGTCCGGCCCCCGTAGGGCGGACGGAAGATGCCGACGGGCTGGCCGGTCTCCCGCTCGATCAGCCCCCGGGCGTCGGCGATCTCGGCGGCCACGGCCGGGCCCGACAGGCCGGGGAGGAAGGGGTGGGTCATCGTGTGGTCGGCGACCGCCCCGACCGGGTGCTCGAGCCGGGCGAGCCCGGGGAAGCTGTTGATCGACTTGCCGACAAGGAAGAACGTCGCCCGGATGTGGTGCTTGCGGAGCTTCTTGATCGCCAACCTCGTGTACGGGCCCGGGCCGTCGTCGAAGGTGAGCGCGACGAGCGGCTTGGTCCGGCCCCCGCAGTAGACCGGGAGGCCGAGGGCGGCCAGCCGGGCGAGGGCGGCCTGCTCGGTCGCCGACGAGCTCCCGGCCGGGGTGCCCGGCCGGCTCACCGGCGCCGGGGAGGCGGGCGTCCGGGCGGCCGCCCGGGGGGCGTTCGCCCCGCCGCCGCCGGTCCGGGAGGAGATGACGACGGTCAGGAGCGCGACGAGGATCGCCAGCCCGGCGAGCCCGGCCCCCCGCCGCCGCCGGCGGATCTCGGCGGCCCGGGCGGCCCGGCGGGCGCGTCGGGGATCGGCCTGATCGTCCACCCGGGGAATGGTCGCAGCCCGCCCGGAGCGGGCGGGGAGCCGCAGTGGGTCGAGCGCGCTAAACTCCAAATACCTCGCGCCGCGGCGGGGTTTTTCCTTGCCCGGCGACCGACAGATCGATCACGAACCCTGGATGGCTCATGGCCCGCGGAGACGTGCGTATCGCTGTCACCCTCGCCTGTGAGGAGTGCAAGCGGCGCAATTACCAAACCAATAAGAGCAAGCGCAACAACCCGGATCGCATCTCCCTGCGCAAGTACTGTCGCTGGTGCCGGCGGCACACCGGGCATCGGGAGACGCGCTAGGCAAGGCGTGCCGTGGCTGCTCCCCGCAAACGCAGCAAGCGACGCCGCGCCCCCCAGGCGCAGCCGGTTCGCGGTCGCCCGCGTCCGGCCGGAAAGCCCCCGGCCGGCAGGAAGCCGGCCGACGAGGTCCGCCCGGGTGGCGAGGCGTCCGAGGCCGTCGATGTGCCCGTCCCCGCCCCTGACCTGGATGACCTCCCCGGTCTCGATCCGCCCGCCGACGAGCCCGGGCTCGACGACGACGTCCCCGAGCCGCTCGTCGACGAGCCCAGCCTCGAGGACGTCGACCTGGTGGTCGGCGCGCCCCCCGAGGACCTCGGCGTCACCACGAGTCAGCCGCCCGAGGATCTCGCCATCGTCACCGGCCACCTCGAACCCGACGACGACGCCTACCTCGACGGGGAGCCGGCCGACGCAGACGACGACCCCGAGGCGACTCCCGAGACCCGGGAGGCCCGCCGGCGTCATCGGTTCGACGATCGGCTCGACGCCGACGACGAGCTGCTCCCGGCCGCCCGCAAGGAGCAGGCCCGGCCGCCGGCCAAGGTCGGCGGGAACCGGGTCGCCGCCTTCCTCCGGGCCAGCTGGGCCGAGCTCCAACGCGTCCAGTGGCCGAACCGGCGCCAGGTCGGGCAGGCCACGGCCGTCGTGCTCGGGTTCGTCGTGATCGCCGGCGGCTACCTCGGCCTGGCCGACCTCATCTCGCAGAGCATCGTCGACGCGATCCTCTGAGCACACCTGGTCCGGTCGCCCCCGGCCGTCGGGCCGGGGCATCCTCGCCGCCAATCGTCTAAGTCAACTTCTGAAACTGGGATCGAAATGTTTCGCTGGTACGTCGTAAACACCTACTCGGGTCACGAGAACAAGGTCAAGCAGAACCTCGAGCATCGGATCGTCTCGATGAATCAGCAGCGGGCGGTCAAGCAGGTCGTCGTCCCGACCGAGTCGGTCTCGGAGATGAAGGACAACCAGAAGATCACGGTCGAGAAGCGGACGATGCCCGGGTACGTGCTGGTGAACATGGAGCTCAACGAGGACTCGTGGACCCTCGTCAAGGGCACGCCCGGGGTCACCGGCTTCGTCGGGGCGTCCAACGAGCCGGTCCCTCTGACCCAGATGGAGGTCGACCGGCTCCTGCACAAGGCGATCGCCGTCCAGGTCCGCAGCCGGGCCCAGTTCGCCATCGGCGAGTCGGTCAAGGTCATCTCCGGACCCCTTTCCGACTTCTCCGGGGAGATCTCGGAAATCAACGAGGACGGCTCCAAGCTCAAGGTGCTGGTATCAATCTTCGGGCGCGAGACCCCGGTCGAGGTCGGCTTCGACCAGGTCAAGAAGCTCTAGCCGCCGGCCGGCGAGCGTCTATCTTCCAAGGGGCGGGTCGACCGACCCGCCGAGGTAAAGAACCAAATGGCAAAGAAAGTCCTGACCACCATCAAGCTCCAGACCGTCGGCGGCTCGGCGACACCGGCCCCGCCGGTCGGGCCTGCCCTGGGCCAGCACGGGATCAACATCATGGAGTTCTGCAAGGCGTTCAACGCCCAGACCCAGAACGACGCCGGGACGGTCATCCCGGTGGTGATCACCGTCTACGAGGACCGGTCGTTCAGCTTCGTCACCAAGACCCCCCCGGCGGCCGTCCTGATCCGCCAGGCGATCGGGATCGACAAGGGCTCGGGCGAGCCGCACCGGGTCAAGGTCGGCAAGATCTCCGCCGCCCAGATCCGGGAGATCGCCGAGCGCAAGATGGATGACCTCAACGCCAACGACCTCGACGCCGCGAGCAAGATCGTCGCCGGGACCGCCCGGTCGATGGGAGTGGACGTGATCTGATGGCACACCGTGGAAAGACATACCTCGCCGCCCGGTCCCAGGTCGACCGCGAGCGCGAGCACACCCCGGCCGAGGCGATCGCCCTGGTCAAGAGCCTCAAGCGGGCCAAGTTCGACGAGACGATCGAGATCCACGTCCGGACCGGGCTGAACGTCCGCCACGCCGACGAGCAGCTCCGGGGGACGGTCGCCCTCCCCAACGGACTCGGCAAGGACATCAAGATCGCCGTGTTCGCCCAGGGCGACAAGGCCCGGGAGGCCGAGGAGGCCGGAGCCGACTTCGTCGGGGCCGAAGACCTCGCCAAGCGCGTCCAGGAGGGCTTCACCGACTTCGACGTCGCCATCGCCACCCCCGATCTCATGCCGCTCGTCGGCCGGCTCGGCCGGGTCCTCGGACCCCAGGGGAAGATGCCGAACCCGAAGGTCGGGACGGTGACCATGGACGTCAGCCGGGCGGTCCGGGAGTCCAAGGCCGGGAAGGTCGAGTACCGGACCGACCGGACGGCGATCGTCCACATGTCGATCGGGAAGACCAGCTTCGACGACCGGGCCCTGCTCGAGAACTACGCCGCCATCATCGACGAGCTCATCCGGGCCAAGCCGTCGGCGGCCAAGGGGCGCTACCTCCGGACGATCACCCTCTCGGCGACCCAGGGCCCCGGCGTCAAGGTCGATCCGAGCCGGACCCGGGACATCCTCGAGGAGGCGTCCGCGTCGCAAGTAGCGGCCTAGCGCCTACCCCCCAGGCCACCAGAGACCCCCGGCACCACGCTAAGCCCGGGACAGGAGCCGTATGAACAGAGAGCAGAAATCGGTGGTGATCGAGGAGATCGCCACCAACATCAAGGATTCCCAGGCGATCTTCGCCGTCGACTATCGCGGCATCACCGTGCCCCAGGCGGCCGAGCTCCGCGACAAGCTCCGGGCGGTCGACGCCTCCTTCCGGGTGGTCAAGAACTCGCTCACCGAGCGGGCGGCCGACCGGGCCGGGGCCTCCCAGCTCAAGGAGCTCCTCGCCGGGCCCACCGCCCTGACCTTCGTCCGGGGGGACGCGGCGACCGCCGCCAAGGCGATCGCCGACTACGCCCGCCTGACCCAGAAGCTCGCGTTCAAGGGCGGAGTCATGGACGGCCTCGGGCTGACCCCCGACCAGGTCACGTCGATCTCGCGCCTCCCGTCCCGGGACATCCTCTACGCCCAGCTGGTCGGGCTCGTCGCCTCCCCGCTGACCGGCCTCGCCCGGACCCTGAACGCCCTGGTCGGCGGCCTGGCCATCCAGCTCGGCGCGATCCTCGAGAAGAAGGAGTCCGGCGAGATCCCGGCCGGCGACCCCCCGGCCCCGGCCGCCCCTCCGGCCGACGACACCCCGGCGGCGGCTACCCCGGCCACCGACGAGTCCGCGCCGGTCGAGCCGCCCTCGGACCCGGCTCCGGCGGAGTCGGCCCCGGCCGCCGAGTCGGCCCCGGCCGAGGCGGCACCGGTCGCCGAGTCGGCCCCGGTCGAGCCCCCGGCCGAGGCGGCCCCGGGCGCCGAGGCGGCCCCGGTCGAGCCCCCGGCCGAGGCGGCCCCGGTCGCCGCGGCGGCCCCGGCCGCCGGCGAGGGCGCCGAGGCCCAGGCCCCGCCGGTGCCGGGCGTCGATGCCCCGACCGGCCCGGCCACCGAGGCCGACGCCCCCCCGTCCGAGTCGCCGGCCGCTCCCGCGGAGACCGGGTCGCCCGATGCCGAGGCACCGGCCGGCCCGCCGGTGACCGAGTCCCCGGCCGCCGAGGAGCCACCGAGCCCGGTGGCCGATCCCCCGGTCGCCGAGCCGCCCCACCCGGCGGAAGCCGGAGCCGAAGCCGAAGCACCGGGGGACACGTCCTCCGCCCCATCGTCGACCCCGCAAGTTTCTGGCGACGAGGTCGCCGGGACCGAGGACGCCCCGACTGGCGAGGCGCAAGCCGAGACAGCCCCGGCGGCCGAGGCTCCGGCCACCGACGAGCCCACGACTCAAGACAAGGAGAACCACTGATGGCCACCAGCACTGCGGAATGGATCGAGGAGCTCAAGGGCATCTCGGTGCTCGAGCTCGCCGAGCGGATCAAGGCGCTCGAGGAGGAGTTCGGCGTCTCGGCCGCCGCGACCGTCGCCGCCGCCCCGGCCGGGGGTGCCGGTCCGGTCGAGGAGGTCGAGGAGCAGACGGCCTTCACCGTCCAGCTCCTCGCCGCCGGAGACAAGAAGATTCAGGTGATCAAGGTCGTCCGCGCGGCGACCGGCCTCGGTCTCAAGGAGGCCAAGGCGCTCGTCGACGAGGCCCCCAAGGCGATCAAGGAAGGCGTCGACAAGGACGAGGCCGAGAAGCTCAAGCAGGATCTCCTCGAGGCCGGGGCCACCGTCGAGGTCAAGTAGCCCGACCGCGGGCCCCCCGTACCCTGCGGCCGTCGGCTCTCCGACCGGGAGCGGCGGCCGCCGGCTCGCCCTGGACTGCTTCCAGGCGTGAGGCCAGACCCTCGGGTCCCTCAGCGCGCCACCGCCCGGCTCAGACACGCCGGGCGGGCCGTCGAACCCGGCGACGTCGCCGCCTGATCCGACCGCCCGGAGCTCAGACCCGGCGGGGGATCTGGGTGAGCGCCAGCACCGCCCCCAGCACCGAGACCCCGGCGATCAACCCCAGGCCCGTGTGGAGGCCGGTGACGAACCGGCCCGCGTAGTCCTCGCCCCCGGCCCCGGTCGGGAGGAGCGAGCCGATGACGGCGACCGAGAAGACCCCGCCGATCTGGCGGGCCGTGTTGTTGGTCGAGGCGGCCATCCCCGCCCGGTTGGCCGGGACGGCCGCGAGCACGGCGTTGGCCATCGGCGTGGACACCAGCCCGTAGCCGATCCCGACGAGCAGGAACGCCGGGCCGATCGCCCCGTAGCCGGTCCGGGCCCCGACCGACAGGAGCAGCACGGCCCCGAGGGCGATCAGCGACAGCCCGGCGGTCATCGGAACCCGGTGGCCGGTCCGGTGGACGAGCCGGCCGATGACCGGGCCGATCAGGGCGAAGGCCCCGCACAGGGGGATGAACTTGAGGCCGCTGGCCAGCGCCGACTCGCCCTCGACCTGCTGGAAGTAGAGGGGGAAGGCGAACAGGAAGCTGAAGATGACGAAGCCCATCACGAGGCCCCCGAAGTTGGCCGCCGAGTACGCCCGGTCGCGAAAGTAGCCGAGCGGGAGCATCGGCTCGGGCCGGAGCCGCTCGACGAGCACGAACGCCGCGAGCGCCCCGGCCCCGCCGAGGAAGAGGCCGACCGGGAGGGCGTGGAGGAACCCCTCGGCCCCGGTCTCGATCGCCGCCCCGGCCAGCAGCCCGAGGCCGGTCGCGCCCAGCACCTGGCCGGGCAGGTCGAGGTGGCCCGGGCTCGGAGACTGGTACTCGCGGACCGTGACCGCCGCGAGCACCCCGGCGACCAGGGCGACCGGGAGGTTGACCAGGAACACGGCCCGCCAGTCGAAGGCCCGGATCAGGGCCCCGCCGATCACCGGGCCGAGGACGAGCGAGAGCCCGCCGGAGCCGGTCCAGATCCCGATCGCCAGCCCCCGCCGGCGCGGGTCGGGAAACGTCCCCCGGACGAGGGCCAGGGTCGCCGGCAGCTCCATCGCCGCGCCGATGCCCTGGATCACCCGGAACGCGGTCAGCTCGCCGGTCGAGGTGGCCAGGGCGCAGAGCCCCGACCCGAGGCCGAAGATCCCGAGGCCGGTCAGGTAGACGCGCTTGTGACCCGACCGATCGCCGATCCGCCCGGTCGAGAGGAGCAGGCTGGCCAGGGCCAGGATGTACCCGTCGACCACCCACTGGAGATCGCTCGTCCGGGCGTGGAGGTCCTGGGCGATGTTCGGGAGCGCGACGTTGACGATCGTCGTGTCGAGTTGGAGCATGAACTGGCCGAGGCAGAGGGCGCCCAGCGCCAGCCGCCTGACCATCGGTCCG
>JAXDHK010000294.1:0-2934 GCA_034664545.1 Solirubrobacteraceae bacterium | reverse complement strand
GCGGGCCGGGTCGGTGTCGAGCGCGCGGTACTCGGCGTCGAGGCGGGCGAGGATGTTCCTCGCGTCGCCGACGATCGGGATGTGCGCCGGAAGGTTCTTGGAGATCTCGGCCGGGTCGATGTCGATGTGGATGAACTTGGCCCGCGGCGCGAACTCGGCGAGCTTCCCGGTGACCTGCACGCTGATGGGCCTCGGAGGATTCCCGGCCGACCACCCCCAGTGGCTGGGGATGCTCGGGATGCACGGGACGCGGTCGGCCAACTACGCGATGGACGAGGCCGACCTGATCTGCGCGGTCGGCGCCCGCTTCGACGACCGCATCACCGGCAAGCTGTCGGAGTTCGCCCCGCGGGCCAAGTTCATCCACATCGACGTCGACCCGGCGGAGATCTCCAAGAACCTGCCGGCGCACATCCCGATCGTCGGCGACGCGAAGAACATCCTCGCCCGCCTGACCGACGAGTACCGGGCGCTCGAGACCGACCCGTCGCGCCTGGAGGAGTGGTGGCGGCGGATCGGCGGCTGGCAGGAGCTCCACCCGCTCCGCTACGAGGACTCGGGCGACGGGGAGATCAAGCCCCAGTTCATGATGCAGGCGCTGTTCGAGGCGACCGGGGGCGACGCGATCATCACCTCGGACGTCGGCCAGCACCAGATGTGGGCGGCCCAGTACTACGGCTTCACCAAGCCCCGGCGGTGGATCAACTCGGGGGGCCTGGGGACGATGGGCTTCGGCCTGCCGGCGGCCATGGGCGCTCAGGTCGGCTGCCCGGATCAGCTGGTCTGCTGCATCTCGGGCGACGGGTCGATCCAGATGAACGCCCAGGAGCTGGCCACGTGCGCGGAGAACGCGATCCCCGTCAAGGTGTTCATCATGAACAACGGCTATCTCGGAATGGTCCGCCAGTGGCAGGAGCTGTTCTGGGAGCGCCGCTACAGCCAGGTCGACATGGGCTCGTTCCCCGACTTCGTCAAGCTGGCCGAGGCCTACGGGGCGACGGGGCTGCGCTTCGAGAGCAAGCACACCCTGGTCGAGGACATGCGCCGGGCGATCGAGACGCCGGGGCCGGTCGTGGTCGACGTCCGGGTCACCCGGGAGGAGAACACCTACCCGATGATCGCTCCGGGCCAGGCCGCCCGGAACATGGTGGGCTGAGGCGATGGGCGACCCGGGAACCAAGGACCAGCTTCTGAGCCTCGAGGATCTCGAGGCGGTCAGCGGCCTGCGGACCGGACGCAAGCACGTCCTGTCGATCCTCGTCGAGAACAAGCCGGGTGTCCTGACCCGGGTGGCGGGCCTGTTCGCCCGGCGGGGATTCAACATCGAGACGCTGACCGTCGGGCCGACCGACAACGCCCAGATCAGCCGGATCACCCTGACCGTCGACGGGGCGCTCCATCCGATCGACCAGGTGACCAAGCAGCTCCACAAGCTGATCGAGGTGCTGAAGATCCGGGACCTCGAGCCGGCGGAGACGGTCACCCGGGAGCTCGCCCTGTTCAAGGTCTCGGTCGACGGCCCCCAACGGGCGGAGGTCATGCAGTTCTGCGACATCTTCCGGGGCCGGGTGGTCGACATCACCAAGCGGTCGGTGATCCTCGAGATCACGGGCACGACCGACAAGATCGCGGCGTTCGAGCGGATGGTCCGCCCGTACGGGCTGATCGAGATGATGCGCACCGGAGAGATCGCCATCGCCCGGGGCCGGGGGGAGACCTAGTGACCGCCGGCCAGCCGGCTGGCTGAGCCGCCGCCTTGCGGGGGACGGTCGCCCGGAGCCCGTCGCGCTTCGCCCTGCCCGATCCGACCCGGCTGGGCGCGCGCCTGACCCAGGCCTCCCGCCGGGCGCGGCGCCGGGGCTCGAGGGGCGGCGGGGGGGAGTGTCTGGTCGGTCTGACCTGGGAGCTCCCGGGGGACGTCGACCCGAGCGCGGTCGGGGTGTGCTCGCGCCGGGCGGGGGAGCCGTGGTTCTGCCTGGAGCAGCCCGACCGCGAGCGCCACGCCGTGGTCGGGATCGGGGCGGCGGCGGTGCTCGAGGATCGAGGACCCGGGCGCTTCGAGCGGGTCGCCGGCCGGTGGCGGGAGCTGGCGGCGGGGGCCCTCGCCGATCCCCCGGCCGGCCCGGCCGGGGCGGGCCTGATCGCGTGCGGAGGCTTCGCCTTCGCCCCGGACGGCGGGTCCTCGCCCCACTGGTCGGCCTTCGCCCCGGCCTCGCTCGTCGTGCCCGCGGTGGCGCTCTCGCGCCGGGGGGGCGAGGTCCGGATCACGGTGGCGTCGCTCGTGGGCCGCGACGACGACCCGGCCGAGCTCCTGGCCGCCGTGGTGACCCGCCTGGGAGAGCTCCGGGAGGAGCCGCTCCCGCTGCTCGATCCCCATCCCACGGGGCGGTTTCGGGTGGCCGGGGCGATGGCTCCGGAGCATTACGAATCGGCGGTCGGCCGAGCGGTCGAGCGCATCCGGGCCGGGGAGCTCGAGAAGGTCGTCCTCGCCCGGGAGGTCGACGTCCACGCCCCGGCGGCCCACGACGTGGCGGCGGTGTTCGGGGTCCTGCGGGAGGCGTTCGGGGCGTGCTTCGTGTTCTGCGCCGGGCGGGGGGACGCGGCGTTCGTGGCCGCCAGCCCCGAGCTCCTGATCCGGCGGGAGGGGATGCGGGCGAGCACCCTCGCCCTGGCGGGGTCGACGCGCCGGAGCGCGGATCCGGCGGTCGACGACCACCTCGGGGAGCAGCTGCTCCACTCGGCCAAGGACCGCCACGAGCACGAGATCGTCAGCCGGCGGATCGAGCTGGCCCTCCGGCCGGTGTCGGTGTGGGTGACCAAGGCGCCCGAGCCCGAGGTGGTGGCGATCGCCAACATCCAGCACCTGGCCACCCCGGTTCGGGCCCAGCTGCGCCGGCCGGTCGGGGCGATCGAGCTGGCCGGGCTCCTGCACCC
>JAXDHK010000293.1:0-13639 GCA_034664545.1 Solirubrobacteraceae bacterium | reverse complement strand
AGGGACTTCCCCCCGGGAGCGCGCACGCCGTGGCCGCCGACCTGACCGATCCGGCCGAGTGCGCCCGGGCGGTCGCCGAGGTCGAGGCGGCGCTCGGGCCGGTCGACGTCCTCGTCAGCTGCGCCGGGGCGCTCCGCCGGGACTTCGTCGAGGACGTCACCCCGGCCGACTTCGAGCACAGCTACCGCCTCCACGCCGGCGCCGGCCTCTGGCTGACCCAGGCCGTGCTCGGGGGGATGCGCGACCGGGGGTACGGACGGATCGTCCTCGTCTCCTCGGAGCTCGGGCTGATGGGCGGCCCGTCCTACACGTCCTACTGCACGAGCAAGTGGGCCCTCGTCGGGCTCGCCGAGGTGCTCCATCACGAGCTGGCCGGGAGCGGGGTTCGGGCGTGCGCCGTCTGCCCGGGCGACGTCCGGACCGATCAGCTGCGCGAGGAGCACGAGTGGGGGCCGACCGCCGGGACGACCTACGAGAAGGCGATGGACCCGGCCCGGGTGGCGGCCGCGATCGCCCGGGCGGCCGCCGGACGGCGGGCGGTCGTGGTCATCGACCGGCCCCACATGCGGCTCGTCTTCAACCTCCTGGCCGGGCCCCGCCGGATACGGATGAAGATCATCCACGACGCCTTCAAGGGCCTGCTCGCCGAGCGCCGGCGGCCCCCGAGCCCGAGCCCCGGCGCGGCCGCGGCGAGCGGCGACCTCCCCGGCTGAGACGAGTTGTCCGCCACCGTCAGCCGGCCCCCGGGACCCCCGACCCCCCCGACCCCCCCGACCGCCCCGGATGCGCGACGGGCTCGACCGAGTGGGACGGCGGTCGTCGTCGCCTACGCCCTCGTGGCGGCGGCCACGCAGATGCTGTGGCTGACCTACGCGGCGATCACCACCGACACGGCCCGCCGTTACGGGGTCTCGGAGTCGACGGTCGGATGGCTTTCGGAGATCTTCCCGCTCCTCTACGTCGTCCTGGCCATCCCGGCCGGGATGCTCCTCGACCGATGGTTTCGCCCGGTGCTGTCCGCCGGGGCCCTACTCGTCGCCGCCGGCGGTCTCCTGCGCCTCGGCGGGCTGACCTTCGCCTGGGCGCTGGCCGGCCAGGTCGTCGTCGCCGTCGCCCAGCCGGTCGTCCTCAGCGCGGTCGGGAAGCTCGCCGGCGAGTACGTGGCCCGGCCCGCCCGGGCGGGGGCGATCGCCGTCGGGTCGGCCGGCAGCTTCGTCGGGATGCTCGCCGCCCTGCTCCTCGGTCCGACGCTCGGCGCCCACGGTGACCTCGAGCCCCTCCTGGCGGTGGAGGCCGGGCTCGGGGTGGCGGCGGCGCTCGGCCTGGTCGGACTCCTGCGCCGGCGCCCCCCGGGGCCGGGCGGCCAGACGAGCTTCGACGGCCAGGTGGTGGGGAGCCCGGGGACCGTCCGGGCGCTCTGGGCGGTCCCCGAGATGCGCGTCCTCTGCGGCCTCGTCCTCCTCGGCTTCGGCGTGTTCGTCGCCCTGGCCACGTGGCTCCAGGCCCTCGTCGAGCCCGACGGCGTGTCGGAGACGACGGCCGGGACCCTGCTCGTGGCGATGATCGTGGCCGGCGTCGTCGGGTGCGCCACGCTCCCGGAGCGGGTGGCCCGCCGGGGGTCCGAGCGGGGCTACATGTTCGCCGCGGTCGCCGCCACGGTCCTCGGGTGCGCCACCCTCGGGATCGTCACCCGACTCGGTGTGCGGGCCGGCGTCCTCGTGGCGATGGGAGTGCTCCTCCTCCCGGCCCTCCCGATCGTCCTGGCCGCCGCCGAGCGACTGGCCGGGCCGGCGGCCGGGGCGGCCGGGGCGATCGTCTGGATGGCGGGGAACCTCGGGGGGCTCGTCGTCGCCCTGATCGTCCAGGTCCTCGTCGACGTGCCGACGGCGGCGTTCCTGGCCATGGCCGCGGTCGGCCTGCTCGGGGCCCCGCTGGCGGCCCGGCTCCCCGCACGCCGGGGGACCGACCGGCTACCCGTCGGCTGAGCGCCGGGCGGGGTCCGGCGCAAGCAGACCGGACGCCGGCGCGCGACTCCGGCCCGCCGGCATCTCGACCTCGTCCGTGGCCGCCGGGAAGCGCTCGACCGCGCTCTGGGCGATCTCCCGGAGGGCCTCGGCCAGGCGGAGGGTGTCGTCGGTCAGGCGGGTCCGCTCGGCCCAGATCAGGTCGGTCTCGGCGTCGAGCTCGCGCAGGCGCCGCTCCGCCGCCTGGGTGATCGCCTCGGCGTCGGCCCTGGCGCTCGCCCGGAGGGCCGCCGCCTCGGCGGTGGCCCGGGCCAGGAGCTCCTCGGACTTCTGGTGGGCGACCCGGAGGATCTCGGCCGTCTCGGCCCCGAGGTGCTGGATCTCGGCCTCGACGCCCCGGGGGGCGGCCAGCTCGGCGCGGGCGGCCGCCAGCTGGGATTCGAGCTCGGCCAGGCGGGCATCGACCGGCTCGCGCTCGTAGGCGCCCGACCGGGTCAGGGGGAGCACGACCGTCGCCACCGGCGGGGCCTCGGGTGGCGGGGCGGAGACCGCCGGCCGGGGATCGCCGAGAACGTCGAACTCCGCCGTCCCGTCGTCGATCGGCTCGGCCGCCGGGGCCACCAGGCCGCCGTCGGGGTCGCCCGGCTCGACGAAGTACCCGACCGCCCGGCGGGACACCGCCCCGAGCAGGCTCCTACCCCTCACCGTCGAATCTCCGCTGCCGTTGCCCTTCTGGATCTGGCTCATGGGCACCTCCGCCTAGCTCTGGTTGAAGAAGCCCTTCTCGATCAGCCGGGCCCGCTCCTCGGCCGAGATCTGGACGTTGCGCGGGGTGAGCATGAAGACCTTGTCGGCGATCCGCTGCATCCCTCCGTCGAGGGCGTAGGTCAGGCCGCTGGCGAAGTCGATCAGCCGCTTGGCCAGGTCGTTGTCGACCCCCTGGAGGTTGAGGATCACCGGGACGGTGTCCTTGAACTTGTCGGCCACCTGCTGGGCGTCGTTGAACGACTTCGGGAGGACCAGGTGGACCCGGACGTCGCCCCGTCCGTTGCCGGCCCGGCCGCCGGGGACCGAGCGGAGGACCGCGGTCTGGCGCCCGCCGCCGACGTCGTCGTCGTCGGCGAAGATGTCGTCGAACTCGTCGCGCCGCCGCCGGCCCGGGAGGCGGCGGACGTTCCGGTCACCCCCGTAGGGATCCTCGGGCTCGGGCTCGGGCTCGCGCTCGCGCGCCGGGCGTCGGACCGGCTCGCGCTCATGGTCGTCGATCGGTTGATCCTCGGCCAGTCCGAAGTAGAGGAGCGCGCGATGCCAGGAGTCTCTAAGCGCCATCAGCCCAAACGTGTTCGTCGTCTGCGCAGGATTCCCTGCACGACTGAGACTTTACCCGTAAAGGCTGGTGCCGATCCGCACGATCGTCGCTCCCTCCTCGACGGCGACCTCGTAGTCCTGGCTCGTGCCCATGGACAGCTCGGGCAGGCCTCGGGCCCGGGCCAGCTCCCGGAGCGCGGCGAACCACCCCCGGCTGTCCCCCCCGGCCGGGGGCATCGTCATCAGCCCGACGACCGGAACCGGGCAGGCGGCGATCAGGGCGTCGAGCTCCCCCGGGGCCACCCCGGCCTTCCCGGCCTCCCCGGCCACGTTGACCTCGATCAGCACCTCGAGGCCGGGCCGGGCGTGGCGGGCGAGCTCGCGGACGGCCGACGCGGTGGCCACCGAGTGGATCAGCTCGACCCGGGGGGCGACGAGCTTGACCTTCCGGCTCTGGAGCTGGCCGATGAAGTGCCAGCGGAAGTCGTCCCCGGCGGCGGCGACCTTGTCGACCAGGTCCTGGGCCCGGTTCTCCCCGACGAGCTCGACCCCGGCCGCGGCGAGGACCCCGAGATCGGCGGCGGCGACGTACTTGACCGCCGCGAGGAGCGCCACCTCCTCCGGGCGCCTCCCGGCCCGCCCCGCCGCGGCGGCGATCCGCTCCCGGACGAGCCCGACGTTCGCCCGGACCCGCTCGACGCTCAGGCCAGCCACGCGATCCCCGCCTGGCGCCCGGAGCCCGGCCCGTCGCGCCGGTGGGAGAAGAGGAGGCCGGCCGGGGCGCACAGCGTGCACCCGCCGAGCTCGACGACCCGGCCCACCCCGGCCCCGGCGAGCTCGGCCCGGGCGACCGCCCCGAGGTCGACGCACCGGCCCCGGCTCGCCCCGGGAACCCCGGCGAACGCCGCGTGGACCTCGTCGCCCACCTCGTAGCAGCACCCCCCGGCCCCCGGGCCGATCGCCGCCTCGAGCGGCCCGTCGACGCCCAGGTCCCGGAGCGCGGCCACCCCGGCGCCGACGATCCCCCCGGCCAGGCCCCGCCACCCGGCGTGGAGCATGGCCACCCCCCCGTCCCCGGCCACGGCGATCGGGAGGCAGTCGGCCACGTGGACCGCCACCCCCACCCCCCGCAGGCGGGTCGCCTGCCCGTCGGAGGGATCGGCCGCCAGCCGGTACCCGGGCTCGGCGCGGGCGAGGATGGCCACCCGGGCCCCGTGGACCTGCCGGCCCCCGGCGATCGACCCGAGGCCGCAGGCGCGGCGGACGGCGTCCCGGGCGGCCGGGACGCGGGCGTCGCCCGGATCACCATCGGTCCGACCGAGATCGCCGTCCTCCGCGGTCGTGAACCGAACCCGGGCGGCGCCGGCGAGCGTGGCCTCGATCATCCGAGCGCGCTCTCGAGCTCGGCCGCGCGCCCGGCGGCGAGCTCCCCGTCGAGCTTGCGCCCGAGCGTCCGCGCCAGGCGGCGGCCGATGTCGGGCCCGGGCGGGATCCCGGCGCCCACGAGGTCCTCGCCGCCGATCTCGAGGCGGACGTGGCGGAGCTCCTCCAGCCAGCGCCGAGCCGCCTCCCCCGGGCCGAGCGCCCCGGCCGCGGCCACCGCCTCGACCGGCTCCCGGGCCAGCGCCGCGTGGAGGGCCGACGGGGCGCCGGCCATCGCCCCGGCCAGGCGATCGGCGCCCCAGACGGCGCGGCCGACGTCCCGGTCGCGCGCGGTCAGCCCGAGCGATTCGAGCCAGGCCTCGGTCGCCACCTGCCGGGTCAGGATTCCGAGGATCATCAGATCGACACGACCGTCGGCCGGGAGCAGCTGGGTGGCACGCCGTGCCACAGGCGCGTCGATTTTGACCGGCAGGCCGCGGACGCCGTCGAGCGCGGCCAGGGGGTCGGGTTCGAGCAGGGCCAGGCGCAGCTCGGCGCCGACCCGGGCTCCGCTCACCCCGTCCAGGCTGGCGGCGGCGGCGAGCCCGGCGGTGTGGGGCTCGACCGCGAAGCCGAGCCGGGCCCGGTAGCGGGCGAGACGCAGGAGGCGGGTCGGATCCTCGACGAAGCTCCGGTCGTGGAGGACGCGCAGGCGGCGGGCGTCGAGGTCGCCGAGGGCGCCGGGCGCGGCCCGGAGCTCGCCGGCGTCGAGGGAGACGGCGATCGCGTTGACCGTGAAGTCCCGGCGGAGGAGGTCGTCGGCCAGCGGGGCCGGCTCGACCTCGGGGAGCCCGCCCGGGATCGGATAGCGCTCCCGGCGCGACCGGGCGACGTCGATTCGCCCGGCGGGGACGGTGACGGTGGCGGTGGCGAAGCGGGGGTGGACGGTGGCCGGGCCGGGGGCGCCGGCGCTCAGCCGGGCGAGGAGGGGGGCCGGGTCGCCGTCGACCACGACGTCGAGCTCCCGGGGCGTCGACCCGAGGAGGAGGTCGCGCACGGCGCCTCCGACGAGGTGGACGCCCGGAAGGCCGGCGGCGGCGGCGAGCAGCTCGGGTCCGGCCGGGGCTCGTCCGAGCGCGTCCAGCACGATCCGGCCGGGGGCGTCCATCGCCGTCGGGCCCCGCTCAGTCGATCCGCACCGGGATGCCGGCCGCCGCGATGTGGTGCTTGGCCTCGGCGATGGTGTGGGCCCCGTAGTGGAAGATCGACGCGCACAGGGCGGCCGAGGCCCCGGCGGCCAGGGCGTCGACCAGGTGGTCGAGCTCCCCGGCTCCGCCCGAGGCGATCACCGGGACCCCGACCGCGTCGCTGACCGCCCGGGTCAGCTCGAGGTCGTAGCCGTCGCTCGTCCCGTCCCGGTCCATGCTGGTCAGGAGGATCTCCCCCGCCCCCCGCTCGACGCCCTCCCGGGCCCACTCGACCACGTCGCGTCCGGTCGGGGTCCGCCCCCCGGCCACGAACACCTCCCACCCGGCGGCGCCGCCGTCCGTCCCACCCACCCGCTTGGCGTCGATGGCGAGGACGACGCACTGGGCCCCGAGGACCTCGGCCAGCTCGCCGATCAGCTCGGGCCGGGCGACCGCGGCCGAGTTGACCGCCACCTTGTCGGCCCCGGCGTCGAGCACGGCCTGGGCGTCCTCGACCGACCGGATCCCCCCGCCGATGGTGAAGGGGACGAAGACCTCGTCGGCCGTCCGGCGGGCAAGCTCGACGATGGTGTCGCGCTTCTCGTGGGTGGCGGTGATGTCGAGGAAGACGAGCTCGTCGGCCCCCTCCCGGTCGTACCGGGCGGCGAGCTCGACCGGGTCCCCGGCGTCGCGGATGTCGACGAAGTTGGTGCCCTTGACCACGCGTCCGGCGTCGACGTCGAGGCAGGGGATGATCCGCTTGAGGGTGCTCATCCGAGCGCCTCCCGGGCCTCGGCGATGGTGAAGCGGTTCTCGTAGAGCGCCTTGCCGACGATCACCCCGGCCAGCTTCGGATGACCGAGGCCGGCGAGCGCCTCGAGGTCGGCGAGCTCGCCGATGCCCCCCGAGTAGACGAGCTCCCCGTCGACGGCGTCGGCCACCCGGGCGATCTCCTCGAGGTCGAGGCCCCCGAGCATCCCGTCCCGGTCGACGTCGGTGTAGGCGAAGTTGGTGACCCCCCGGTCCTGGAGGCGGGCAATCGCCTCGGGGGCGCCCACGGGGGTCGTCTCGGTCCAGCCGGCGGTCGCGACCCGACCGCCCCGGACGTCGACCGAGACGACGAGCCGGTCCCCGTGGGCGGCGACCGCCGGCTCGAGCAGGTCGGTGAACGCGGCCGTCCCGAGGACGAGGCGGTCGGCCCCGGCGGCGGCGGCCGCCTCGAGGGCGTCGAGCGAGCGCAGTCCGCCCCCGAGCTGGATCGGCAGCCCGGTCTCGGCGGCGATCCGCCGGACCTGGTCGAGGTTGACCGGGTGGCCGGCCCGGGCCCCGTCGAGGTCGACCACGTGGAGGCGCTCGGCCCCGGCCCGGCCCCAGGTCCGGGCGGCGTCGACCGGGTCGGCCGCGTACCGGGTGCTCTGGTCGAAGTCCCCCTGGACGAGGCGGACCGCGCTCCCGTCGAGGATGTCGATCGCCGGGTAGAGGATCACGCGTCCGAGGTTCCGGACCGGACCCCGCCGAGTCCGGCCCCGACCGGCGCCGGGATGGGGGCCGGGGGGGCCGATTCGGGCTCGCCGGGTCCGGCCCCGACCGGCGCCGGGATGGGGGCCGGGGGGGCCGATTCGGGTTCGCCGGGTTCGGCGGCGCAGAGGGCGGCGAAGTTGGCCAGGAGGCGCAGGCCCCGGGTCGAGGACTTCTCGGGATGGAACTGGACCCCCCAGAACGAGCCCCGGGCGACGGCGGTGACGAAGCGCTCCCCGTACTCGGTCGTCCCGAGCCAGTCGGCCGGGTCGGTCGGGTCGGCGACGTAGCTGTGGACGTGGTAGAAGGCCGCCTCGTCGGGGAGGCCGTCGAGGAGGGCCCCGTGGCGGGGGGTCCGGGCGCGCGACGGGCAGGCGGGTGGCGAGGCGGCCCGCCAGCGGACCCGGCTCCAGCCGATGTGGGGCACCTTGAGGGGGGCGGCCCGGAGCTCGCGCACCGTTCCGGGGACGATGCCCAGGCCGGCCGAGCCGTCGTGCTCGGTCGAGTGCTCGAAGGCCAGCTGCATCCCGAGGCAGACGCCGAGCGTCGGGACCCCGGCGGCGACGCGGTCGGTGATCAGCTCGTCGAGGCCGGCGGCGGCCAGCCGGAGCATCGCCTCGGGGAAGGCGCCGACCCCGGGGACGATCAGCCCGTCGGCGGCGCGCAGGACGTCGTGGTCGGCGCTGAGGACGGGCTCGGCCCCGACGTGGGCGAGGGCCTTCTCGACCGACCGGCGGTTGCCCATCCCGTAGTCGACGATGCCGATTCGGGGCCCGCCCCGGCCGGCGGCTCGGAGCGGGGGGCCGGCGGGGCCGGCGGGGGCGGCGGGGCGGTCGGGGCCGGCGGGGGCGGCGGGGGTCCCGGTCACGTGAGCGTGCCCTTCGTGCTGGGGACGCCGGTCTCGGTCGGGTCGAGGGCGGTCGCGGCCCGGAGGGCCCGGGCGAACGCCTTGAACTGGGCCTCGATCATGTGGTGGGCGTTGGTCCCGGCCTCGACCTCGAGGTGGACGGTCAGCCGGGCGTTGATGGCGACGGCGCGGAAGAACTCCTCGACCAGCTCGTGGTCGAGGTCCCCGGTCGCCCCGGGGCCGAGCTCGGCGGCGAAGCGGAGGTAGGGCCGGCCGCTGACGTCGATGGCGCAGACCGCCCGGGCCTCGTCCATGGGGACGATGGCGTGGCCGTAGCGGGTGATGCCCGACCGGTCGCCGAGCGCCTCGTCGACGGCCTGGCCGAGCACGATCCCGGTGTCCTCGACCGTGTGGTGGCCGCCGGTCTCGAGGTCGCCGGCGACCCGGACGTCGAGGTCGAGGCGGCCGTGGCGGGCGAGGAGGTCGAGCATGTGGTCGAGGAACCCGACCCCGGTCGCCCGGGTCCCGGCCCCGGTCCCGTCGAGGCCGAGACTGAGGTGGACGTCGGTCTCCCGGGTGACCCGGCTGATCTCGGCGGTTCGGCTCATGACGGGGGATTCTCGCGCAGTCGGTCGGGCGGCGGGGGGGCGGGGGTCCGGGCGGTCATCGACTCGGCGTGGACGGGGAAGCCCTCGGCCCGGGCGATCGGGGCCCCGGCCCCGGCGAGCCCGGGGAGCGCGGCCGGCGAGATCCGGACCTCGGCCATCCGGCGGCGGAAGTGCCGGGGCGAGAGGCCCGAGGCGAACCGGGCCGACCCGCCGGTCGGAAGGACGTGGTTGGAGCCGCTGACGTAGTCGCCGAACGCCGTCCCCGACGGCCAGCCGACGAACACGCAGCCGGCGGCCCGGACGGCCGGGGCGAGGGCCTCGGCCCCGGGGCCGATCAGCTCGAGGTGCTCGGGGGCGTAGGCGTCGGAGAAGGCGAGCGCCTCGTCGAGGCTCGGGGCGTCGACCAGCACGCAGGCGGCCGGGTCCCTCCCGGGGCGCAGGGCGGCGAGCTGCTCAATCTCGTGGGCCAGGCGATCGTTGAGTCCGGGGTCGGCGGCCACGGCGATGACGAGGCTCTGGGGGCCGTGCTCGGCCTGGGCGATGAGGTCGAGGGCGATCAGCCGGAGCGACCCGAGGTCGTCGGCGTCAAAGATGACCAGGAGGTCGCTCGGGCCGGCGAAGCCGTCGATGCCGACCCGGTCGGAGACCAGGCGCTTGGCCTCCTGGACGTAGAGGTTGCCGGGCCCGACGATCACCTCGACCGGGTCGACGGTGCCCGTCCCGTGGGCCAGGGCGGCGACGGCCTGGGCCCCGCCCATCCGGTAGACGGTGTCGACGCCGGTCAGGCCGCAGGCCCCGAGGAGGACGTCGGCGACCGGGGGCGGCGTGCACACGACGACCTCGTCGACCCCGGCCGCCCGGGCGGTCACCACCCCCATCACCACCGTGCTCGGGTACGGCGCCCGGCCGCCGGGGACGTAGACGGCGGCGGTCGGGACGGGGACCTCCCGGAGGCGGACCCGGTGGCCCTGGAGGAGGGTGACCTCGCGCTCGTCGTCGACCCCGGCCGTGGCCACCTGGGCCACGTTGGCGATCCCGACCTCGAGGCCGGCCCGGATGTCGTCGGGGAGCCCCGCGGCGGCCCGGGCGAGCTCGTCGGGGGTGACCCGGAGCGGGTGGCCGGGGGCGTCGAAGCGGGCGGTGTACTCGATCAGGGCGGCGTCGCCCCGGTCACGGACGTCGGCGACGATCGCGGCTACCTGGGCGGCGACGTCGGCCCCGGCCGGGACCAGGGCCCGGACCTCGCGGGCGAGCCCGGGGGGATCGGCGAGCCGGCGGCGGTCAATGCGCACGGAGGCGCTCCAGCACCTCGTCGATCGCCGCGGCCTTGAGCTTGTGGGCGACGGGGTTGGCGATCAGCCGGGCGGTGCAGACGACGAGCTCCTCGCGGATGACGAGGTTGTTCTCGCGGAGGGTGGTCCCGGTCGCCGTGAGGTCGACGATCGCCTCGGCGAGGCCGGTCAGGGGGGCGAGCTCGACCGAGCCCTTGACCTCGACGATCTCGGCCTGGCGGCCGGTCCGCTCGAAGTGGCGCAGGGCGATCCGGGGGTACTTGGTCGCCACCCGCATGACCCCGAGCCGGCGGAGGGCCTCGGCCGCGGGGTCGGGGCCGGCGGTCGTGGCCAGGACCATGGTGCACCGGCCGTAGCCGAGGTCGAGCAGCTCGTAGACCTCCCGGCCGGCCCCGGGGCTCGCCGAGTCGGCCTGCTCGAGGAGGACGTCCTTCCCGGTGATCCCGAGATCGGCGGCCCCGGCGGCGACGTAGGTCGGGACGTCGGACGGACGCATGGTGATCAGGCCGACGTCCTCGAAGAGGAGCTTCCGGTCGTTGGTGGCGACCTCGGTGGTGTCGACGCCGAGTCGCTCGAGGCGGTCGAGCGTCTCCTGGAAGAGGGCGCCCCGGGGGACGGCGATGGTCAGGCCGTTGGTCGGGCGGATCACCGGGCGGCCTCCCCTCCGGTCGGGGCGGTCCGGGCGGACTCCCCTCCGGTCCGCTCCTCCCCGGCCAGGGCGGCGTGGAGGCGGTCGACGGCCAGGGCGAAGCCGACGGCGGGCTGGCCGGCCCCGAAGCGCCCGATCAGGTCGTCGTAGCGTCCGCCGCCGCCGATCGGCATCCCGACCGCCGGGTCGTAGACCTCGAAGATGGCGCCGGTGTAGTAGCCGATCGACCGGAGGGAGAGGCCGAGGTCGAAGATCACCCGGTCGGCGACCGACTGGTCGAGCCGGGCGTGGACCTTGCGCAGGCCGGCCATCGCGTCGGCGACCGGTCCGGACGGGCCGTGGAGGACGTCGGGTCCGCCGCGCATGAGCGGGACCCGCTGGAGGAGCTCGAGGTCGCGGGGGGGGAGCTCGAGGGCCCGGAGCTCCTCCTCGAGGGAGACGAAGTCCCCGCGGGTGAGCTCCCCGAGCAGGCGGCTCCGGGCCTCGTGGGGGACGCCGAGCCCGTCGAGGAGGGACGGGTAGAGGGCGGCGTCGCCGAGGCCGACCCGGTAGTTCTCGAGCCCGACGGCATCGAGGGCGGTGCAGATCACGGTCAGGACCTCGGCCGTCCCGACCGGGGCCGGGGATCCGATCAGCTCGATCCCGGCCTGGAGGAACTCGCGCGGGTGGCCCCGCTGGGGGCGGACGCCCCGGTAGGAGTGGGCGAAGTAGCAGAAGCGCAGCGGGGGGTCGGCGGTCGCGTACCGGGTGGCGACGACCCGGGCGATGGGGACGGTCATGTCCGAGCGCAGGACGAGAACCTCGCCGTTCTCGTCGAAGACCCGGTAGGCCGGGCGGGCGTCGGCCATGTCGCCGTGGGCGAGGACGGCCTCGTACTCGAGGGCCGGGGTGTAGACCTCGCCGTACCCGGCCCGATCAAACACGACCCGGAGATCCTCGGTGATGGCCCGGAGCTCGCGCATCTCGTCGGGCAGGACGTCCCGGGTGCCGCTGGGGATGGGGTGGATCACGGCTGGGACGGTACTTGAGTGGCCGGCGGCCGCTCGGGCTCGGGGGACCCCGGGTGGCTTCGGGGACCGGCGCGCGGTGGCGGCGATCCGGGGACCGCCGCCCGCGACGGGTCAGACGGCGACGGCCGGCTCGGTCGCCACCCGCTCGATCCGGGCGCCGAGCTCTCGGAGGCGCTCGTCGATGCGCTCGTAGCCGCGGTCGATCTGGCGGACGTTGCCGATCTCGCTGCGCCCCTCGGCGCAGAGGGCGGCCATCAGCATGGCCATGCCGGCGCGGATGTCCGGTGACTCGAGGCGCTCGCCCCGCATCCGGCGGGGACCGGTGACGATCGCCCGATGGGGGTCGCAGAGGACGATGTCGGCGCCCATCCCGGTCAGCTTGTCGGTGAAGATCAGCCGGTTCTCGAACATCCACTCGTGAATCAGCACCGATCCCTCGGCCTGAGTGGCCATGGCCACGGCGATGCTGGTCAGGTCGGCCGGGAAGGCGGGCCAGGGCCCGTCCTGGATCTTGCGCTTGTAGTCGCCGTAGTCGGACTTGACGACGAGGCGCTGGCCGCCGGGGACGAGGATGTCGTTGCCGTGGATCTGGGTCTCGAGGCCGAGCTGGCCGAAGACGAGGCGGATCATCCGGAGGTCCCCGGGGATGGTGTCCTTGACCCACAGCTCCCCGCCGGTGACCCCGGCCAGGGCCATGAAGCTTCCGATCTCGATGTGGTCGGGGGCGACGACGTGGCTGGCGCCGGCGAGCCGCTCGACCCCGTTCACGGTGACGAGGTTCGAGCCGATCCCCTGGATGTCGGCGCCCATCTTGACGAGCATCCGGGCCAGGTCCTGGACGTGGGGCTCGCTCGCGGCGTTGCCGATGACCGTGGCTCCGGGGGTCAGGGCGGCGGCCATCAGGACGTTCTCGGTCGCCATGACCGACGGCTCGTCCATGAACACGTCCCCGGCCCGCAGGCCGTCGGGTGCGGTCAGGAGGACGTCACGGCCGTGGGCGATGGTCGCCCCGAGGGCGCGGAATCCGTCGAGGTGGGGGTCGAGTCGGCGCCGGCCGATCACGTCGCCGCCCGGCGGGGGCATCTCGGCCCGGCCGAACCGGGCGAGAAGGGGCCCGGCGAGGAGGAACGACGCGCGGATCTGCTCGGAGAGGGATCGCTCGAGCGACGTGGCCTGGACGTCGGCGGCGCAGAGCAGGACCTCGTGATCGGCGATCCACTGGACGCGGACGCCGATCGCGTCGAGGATCTCGAGCATGGCGTCGACGTCGCGGATGCGCGGGACGTTGGCCACGTGGACCTCGTCGGCCGTGAGGACCGAGGCGGCGAGGATGGGGAGCGCGCTGTTCTTGTTCCCGGCCGGGACGACGGTTCCCGAGAGCGGTACGCCTCCGTGGATGACGAGCTTCTCCATGAGCGGTTTGCGCACGCGCCAGATCCGCAGGCGGGGGGCGGCCGAGCGCCTCGGAAGGGTAACAGCCATCCTGGCGTGAACTTCGTCGCGGATCGCCCCGGCCCTGCCGGGGGGGTCGGGATCGCCGGGCGGGCCCCGGGGACTGCCGGAGGCCGGGGCCGGGCGGCCCCGAGAGGCGGTGATCGGGGCCGGTGGGAGCCAGGGCGATGCAATCCTGCGTGCACGGTTCATGGCTTCCCAGAGCCGATTTTCGATGGTCCGGGGACGGTGAGGGGGTTCCGTCCGGTCGGGCTCGTAGCTTACGAACGTATGTTCTGGCGTAAGCAGATCACCCCCAAGGACACCGCCGTTCACCGGGCCCTCCGCCTGGCACGGGCTTTCCTTCTCCTCGAGGACGAACTCGAGCCGCCCGAGCCCGCAGCGGGCCCTCCGCCGCACGCGCTCCGAGCCCCGTCGCGTCCCCGCCCTCCCGGGAGGGGGG
>JAXDHK010000292.1:0-2793 GCA_034664545.1 Solirubrobacteraceae bacterium | reverse complement strand
CCGGCCCGGCTCCTGGGTGAGACGGCGATGGTCCTCCACCGTCGGGACGGCGCCCTCCCCCGGCTCGACCCCCCGGACGCCCAGGACAGCTCGGCCCTGCTCGAGGGCAGGAAGATCCTCCTGGTCGACGACGATGTCCGCAACCTGTTCGCGCTGGCCAGCCTGCTCGAGGACCGGGGCATCGAGGTGGTCTTCGGAGAGACGGGCAAGGAGGCCCTGGCCGCGCTCGAGCGCCACCCGGACACGGATCTGGTGCTGATGGACATCATGATGCCCGACATGGACGGCTACCAGACGACGGCGGCGATCCGGGGGATGCCGCGCTTCCGGGATCTGCCGATCATCGCGCTCACGGCCAAGGCGATGCAGGGCGATCGGGAGAAGAGCCTGCGTTCGGGAGCCTCTGACCACATCACCAAGCCCGTCGACCCGGGCCGCCTGCTGATGGTGCTCAAGTCCTGGATGGCGAGACGGGCATGACGGTTCCGCCGACGGGGCGGTGATCGTCGTAGACGCAGCCTCGAACCCGCGCGGCCCGGCGGCGTCGAGTCCGCGCGAGAGCCGTGTCCCGGCCGGGCCCACCCCGGGGTCGGGACCGGCGACCGGCGTCAATGTTCTGCTGGTCGACGATCACGACGAGAACCTGCTGGCGCTGAGCGCGGTGCTCGAGCCGCTCGGCGAGACCCTCGTCCTGGCCCGGTCGGGAGCCGAGGCGCTCCACCATCTGCTGCGGGAGGACTTCGGGCTGATCCTGCTCGACGTCCACATGCCCGGGCTCGGCGGGTTCGAGACGGCCCGCTACATCACGGCCCGGCAGCGGACTCGCCACATCCCGATCATCTTCTTGACCGCCTTCGCCTCCGACGTCGAAGAGATCTTCCGGGCCTACGAGGCGGGAGCGGTCGACTACGTGATCAAGCCGTTCGAGCCGGAGGTCCTCCGGTCGAAGGTCGCGGTGTTCGTCGAGCTCCACCGCGAGCGCGCCCAGCGGATGGAGGCGATGGCGGCTCAGGCGAGGGCCGAGGCGGCGACGGAGACGATCCGCAAGCTCCAGAGCCTGAGCGACGCGGCGCTCGCTCACCTCGGGCTCGCCGAGCTTCTGGCCGAGGTCCTCGCGCGGATCCGCGAGCTGTTCGCCGCCGACACCACCGGGATCGCGCTGGTCGAGCCGTCCGACGGGAACCTCGTGCTCTGGGCAGCCGACGGGGTCGAGCTGCTCCCGGCGCCGACCCCGCTCCCGGCGGGCACGTTCGTCGCAGCGGCCGCCCTCCAGGGCGACCCGGTCGTCTTCGGCGAGCAGGATGACAGCCCACTCCACGGCTCGTTGGAGGCCTCGGGGATCGCCTCGGCGGTGGCCGTCGGACTGCGGCGGGCCGACGAGCTGACCGGCGTGCTGTATCTCGGCTGGCTCGAAGGAGCCGACCCGGGCCCGGAGGACCTCGCGCTGCTCGGCCTATGCGCCGAGCGGGCGGCGGCGGCGATCGCCCACGCGCGCACCTACGAGCACGAGCACGGGCTGGTCGAGCTCCTCCAACGGAGCCTGCTCCCCCAGGAGCTGCCGCGGGTTCCGCGTCTGGAGCTGTCCGCCCGGTACCTCCCGAGCATCGAGGCCACGGCGATCGGCGGTGACTGGTACGACGTGCTGCGACTGCCCGACGGGAGCGTCGTATTGGTGATCGGCGACGTCGTCGGCCACGGGGTGCGGGCGGCGACCGTGATGGGCGAGCTACGCAACGGGCTCCGGGCCTATGTGCTCGAGGGTCATGGCCCGGGTGCCGCGCTCTCGCGGCTGAACGCGCTCGTCGAATCGACCCGCGGCGCGCGGATGATCGCCACGCTCCTCGTCCTGACGATCGACCCGACGCTCGACCGTCTCAGGTTCGCGAGCGCCGGGCACCTCCCACCGCTCCGGATCGGCACCGACGGCACGGCGACGTTCCTCGACGGCGGTCTCGTCGCCCCGCTCGGCCTGGTCGGCTCGAGCCCGATCGAGGAGGCGGTCGAGCCGATCGGGCCGGGGGAGACGATCCTGCTGTTCACCGACGGCCTGGTCGAGCGCCGGGAGGAGAGCCTCGACGCCGGCCTCTCCCGCCTGCGCGCCTGCGCGGCGGAGCACGGCGAGGTGCCGTTGGAGATCTTCTGCGACCGAATCCTCCAGAAGGCTGGAGTCGCCGACGCCAAGCATCGCGACGACGTCGCGCTGGTGGCCGTCCGGCGCGTGGCCAGCGCGCCGGAGCGCCTCTCGCTCCGCCTCCCGGCCGAGCCCTCCGCCCTGCGGGGCATGCGCCGGGAGCTCGCGGCGTGGCTGGGGACGGTCGGGGCGTCGCAGGTGGAGATCGAGGATCTGACGCTCGCGTGCAGCGAGGCCGCGGCCAACGCGGTCGAGCATGCCTACGGCCCGGGCGACCACGAGTTCGAGGTCGAAGCCGTCCACGGTGGCGGGGCGGTCCACATCGAGGTGCGTGACGCCGGGGGCTGGCGGACGACGCGAGGCCAGCTTCGGGGAACCGGCCTGAAGCTGATCCACCAGCTTTCGGACACGACGGCGGTGCACCGCAGTGGACGGGGGACGCGCATCGAGCTGACGCGCAGCCTCGAGCGGGAGAAGGACACGTGAGACCGGCGGCCGGGGCCGACGGCCAGGCCGAACCGGACGAGATGGCGCACTTCACCGCGAGCGAGCACGACGGGGTGGTCCGGGCGGCCCTGGCCGGGGAGGTCGACATCTCGAACGTGAGGACGATCGAGGCGGAGCTCCACGGCCTGTCGAACGAGGCGTTCGGCCTGGTGCTC
>JAXDHK010000291.1:0-7668 GCA_034664545.1 Solirubrobacteraceae bacterium | reverse complement strand
ATCGGCGTCGGGAGCTCACTCGAGGACGGGCTCGTCCGCGTCGAGCGGGCGCTGGCCAAGCTCGACGACGGGACCTACGGTCGCTGCGACAGCTGCGGGGGATCGATTGCCCCGGAGCGGCTGCGGGTGATGCCCGCCGGTGTGCTGTGCCTGGCGTGTGCCGGACTTCAGTCGCGGGTCCGCGCTCCTCGGCGCCGGTGACCCGCCGGTCGCCGTCAGTGCGCCAGAATGCGAAACCCCGCTCGCTTGGGGGGCGTCGTGCTTCCCGCGGCGTCGGTGCCGCGGGCGATCAGCCGGTAGCGACCGGGTGTGAGGCTGCTTCCGCGTAGGCGTCCTCGGAATCGGAACGTGTTGACGCCCGTCTGGCCCTGGCGGGCGAAGCTGCCGCGGAGGGTCGCAAAGCGAGTGCAGGGCTTGGCCCCGGGGACCGGGTGCTTCTGCCTGAGGCATTGGCCGCCCGCCGACCGGCCGGGGACGGCCTTCTCGATGGTGAAGGTCACCAGGGCGTCCTCCGAAAGGTGGTAGGAGACAACGCCGCTGGACGCGGTGGCGATGCTCGGGCCCGATGGTGCGGCCCTGAAGCCGCTCGGCGAGATCCTCAGGCGGCTCAGCGTCGGCGCACTGACGGCGACCGACTCGTTCGGGGAGTTGCACGCTGATATCGCGGGATCGTTCGCCGCGTCCTCCAGGGATGCCGCCGCCCACCGGTAGGTCCCCGGCCGGGTGGGACGGAACGGGGCTGAGACATAGGTCCCGTTCGCGCTGACCGCCCCGAGATTGGGTGGTAGGGGTCCGGTCATGCTTACGCGGGAGGTGAACGCCGGCGCCCGGGTGCAGCCCGCGTCGTTGGGACCGTAGAGTGCGAACACGACCTGCGGTGGCCCGGGTGCCGAGTCCGCGCACGTAGCGCCGGGTACGGCGGGAGCGAGGATGGCGCATGGCACGAAGCCGCCGTCGAACGACCCGCTGAGCGAGGCGGTGTCGCTGATCTGGCCGCCCGGCGCGACAGCGCCGGGAGAGGCGCGGGTGGTCAGCGTCGGTGACGCTCGGCGGACCTGAACGGTTTCGTGGGCGTCGTTGCACGCTGTCGCGACCGCGGCATTGTTGGCGTCGCCGCTGTAGGTGGCCGTCCACCGAAACGTTCCGGCGAACGTCGCCGGGTAGGAGCTGGAGGTGGCCGTGGCGCCGCTGACGGCGCTCGTCGACACGAACGCCGGCCGGTTCACGCACGCCGTGTCACCCGCGCCCTCGCCGTAGAACAGCCGGAAGGTCACGGTGCCGGTCGGATTCGCACCGCCGATCACCGCGGCCGTGTCGAACAGCTGCCCGCCGACGACGACGGGACCGGACGCTCCGGTGATCAGCGAGGGCGCAGCGGGACCAACCGCCGAGGCCGTCGCCGCGGTCCAGAGCAGGAGGCCGCCCATGACGAGCGAAGCCGCCGGCAGCCGGCCGACCCCCACCGCTCTCGCGGCCCCGATCATCCACCGCGAGCGGCACGGTAGTCGCACGCGGGCGACCATAGCGGATGAGCTGCCCGTGGCCAGGGTGCGACATGCGCCGAGCGCGACCATGAGTCACCGCAGCAGCCGGCGGGGCTAGACTCTGATGATTGCGCGCGCAACGCGTTTTGCGGTGCGCGTCCCGGGCGGCTCTAGGAGCGTGGACGGCTGATGGACCGGAAGTGGTGGACGTTGATCGCGGTGTGCCTCGGCACGTTCATGTTGCTGATCGACGTGACGATCGTCAACGTCGCCCTGCCCGACATCCAGAAGGCCCTCGGGTCGAGCTTCAGCGACCTCCAGTGGGTGATCGACGCCTACTCCTTGATGCTGGCGGCCCTGCTCCTGACCACGGGCTCCCTGGCCGACCTCTTCGGCCGGCGACGGGTCTTCGTCATCGGCCTGTGCATCTTCACCCTGAGCTCCCTCCTCTCGGGCGTGGCCACGACCCCGCTCTTCCTGAACCTCGCCCGGGGGGCCCAGGGGATCGGGGGGGCCGCGATGTTCTCGACCTCGCTCGCCCTCCTGGCCTCGTCGTTCCGCGGCCGCGAGCGGGGGGTGGCCTTCGGGGTCTGGGGCGCGATCACCGGGCTGGCGGTGGCGATCGGCCCGGTGATCGGGGGGGCCCTGACCACCGGCCTGAGCTGGCGGTGGATCTTCCTGGTCAACGTCCCGATCGGGGTGATCTGCGTCGCGCTCACCCTCCTGCGGGTCGAGGAGTCCCGCCAGCCGGGCGCCCACCGGCCCGACTGGATCGGGGCGATCACCTTCAGCGGCGCCCTCGCCGCCCTGGTCTACGCCCTGATCCAGGGCAACTCGAAGGGCTGGGGCTCGACCGAGATCGTCGCCTGCCTCGCCGGGTCGGCCGTCCTCCTGCTCGTGTTCCTGATCGCCGAGCGGACCCAGCGGGCCCCGATGTTCGACCTCCGCCTGTTTCGGAACCCGACCTTCTCGGGCGGATCGATCACGGCGTTCGCTTTGTCGGCCGGGATGTTCGCGCTGCTCCTCTACCTGACGCTCTACCTCCAGGACGTGCTCGGCTTCACCGCGCTCCAGTCGGGCCTGCGCCTGCTCCTGCTCTCCGGGGGGATCCTCCTGACCTCGACGATCGCCGGCCGGCTCACCACCCGGGTCCCGATTCGCCTCCTGATCGGGCCGGGGCTGATCCTCGTCGGGATCGGCCTGATCCTGATGCGCGGGCTCAAGCCATCCTCGGGCTGGGAACACCTGATCCCGGGCTTCATCGTCGGCGGGGCCGGCGTCGGCCTCATCAACCCGCCCCTCGCCTCGACCGCGGTCGGGGTCGTCGAGCCGGCCCGGGCGGGCATGGCCTCGGGCATCAACTCGACGTTCCGCCAGGTCGGCATCGCCACGGGGATCGCCGGCCTCGGGGCCGTCTTCTCGCACACGGTCCGCATCAAGGTCATCAGCCTCCTGACGCTCGCCGGCGGGATCGACCCGACCCAGATCCACGCCCTGGCCACGAGCGTGGCCCAGGGCACCGGCGCCGGCTCGGCGATCGCCGCCGCGCCCGCCGCGGCCCGGCCGGCCGCCATCCTCGCCGTGCGGACGGGTTTCGTCGACGGCCTCAACGAGCTCGTCCTGATCGGCGCGCTCCTCAGCTTCGCCGCCGCGGGGCTCGCCCTCGTCCTGATCCGCAACAAGGACTTCGAGGCGTCGGCGGCTCACGGCCCGACCGCCCGGCCCGCGGCGGTCCCGGTGGGCGCCGACTCGACCCCCGAGGACCCCGGGGTCCCGTCAGAACTCGAACCGCCCGCCGAACGCCCCGAGGTCTCGGCCGAGCCCGAACCGCCCGCCGGGGACCCCGAGGTCTCGGCCGAGCCCGAACCGCCCGCCGAACGCCCCGAGGTCCCGACCGAGCCCGAACCGACCGCCGCCGCCGATCCCGCGGCCACGACGGCACCCGCCCCGGAGGCTCAACCCGCGCGGGCCCCGGCGCCGTCGCTCGACCCGGTTGCCTCGGCATTCGCGCCTGACCCGACCGCCTCGACGTGGCCGGCGCCCGACCCACCCGGGCCGGCAGCCGCCTCGCCCGAGTCGATCCTCGCCGCCGTCGAGCAGGCGGCCGCGGACACCGCCGCGTACGTCGAGCGGGCGATCGGGCGGCAGCTCGAGGCGGACCGGGGGCGGGTCGAGACCGCGAGACCGGGTCGGGACGTGGGCGTGGCGGCGCATGCGGGCCGGGCGGGCGCCCTCCGCGGGCGCCTCCAGGACCTCGACGAGCAGCGCCGGCGCCTGGCGCAGGCCCTGGTCGTGCACACGGACGCGGTCGAGGCGCACACCCAGGCGACACTCGGCCACGCCCAGGCGGCGGCCCGTCACGTGGAGCGGGCGGCCGAGACCCGCCGGGAGCTCTACCGCCTGATCGCGGGGCTGGGAGCGCTGACCGCCGAGGCCGATGCGATCGAGGCGTCGGCCGGCGGCGAGCCGAGCCCGAACGGCTCCCCGACCGGGCCGGCGCAGGCCGCCGAGGCCGAGGGAGCCCGCCCGGGCGGATGATCGCCGGACCCGGCGCGAAGCTCCCGGTCGGCGGCCACCCGGGCGCCGCCGGCTCAGGCCCGGCCGCTCGCCCGCCCGGCAAGGGACTGTCGGAACGGTGCACTAGAGTCCGCCGTCGTGCCCGGCCCGGTCTTCAAGCGCATCCTGCTGAAGCTCTCGGGGGAGGCGCTGATGGGCGAGCTCGACTACGGAGTGGACCCGGACCGGATCCGGGCGATCGCCGGCGAGGTCAAGAACGTGGTGGCCAGCGGGGTCGAGCTGTGCATCGTCGTCGGGGCGGGCAACATCTACCGGGGGATGCGCGGGGCGGCGGCGGGCATGGACCGGGCGACGGCCGACTACATGGGCATGCTGGCGACCGTGCTCAACGCCCTGGCCCTCCAGGACGCCTGCGAGACCCAGGGCGTCCACACCCGGGTCCAGTCGGCGATCACCGTCCAGGAGGTCGCCGAGCCGTACATCCGCCGGCGGGCGATGCGCCACCTCGAGAAGAAGCGGGTGGTGATCTTCGCGGCCGGGACGGGAAACCCGTTCTTCACGACCGACACGGCGGCGGCCCTCCGGGCTTCCGAGATGCACGCCGAGGCGATCCTGATGGCCAAGAACGGAGTCGAGGGGGTGTTCACCGCCGACCCCCGGCTCGACGCCGGGGCGACCTTCATCGAGGAGATCACCCACATGGAGGCGATCCAGCGCCGGCTCGGGGTCATGGACGCGACGGCGCTGACCCTGTGCATGGAGAGCGGGCTTCCGCTCCACGTCTTCAACATGGACGACGAGCGGAACATCACCCGGATATTGTCTGGTGAAAGGGTCGGAACGCTGGTGGCGACGAGATGATCGAAGAGCTACTCGAGGACGCAGGCGAACGGATGGAGAAGTCCGTCGAGGCGACCAACCACGAACTGGCGTCGGTCCGGACCGGCCGGGCGAGCCCGGCCCTGCTCGACCGGGTGGTGGTCGACTACTACGGGGCGATCACCCCCCTGCGCCAGCTGGCGACGATCTCGGCGCCCGAGCCGCGCCTCCTGACCGTCCAGCCCTACGACAAGGGGTCGATGAAGCTGATCGAGAAGGCGATCAGCAACTCCGACCTCGGCCTGAACCCGTCGAACGACGGGAACGTCATGCGCCTGTCGATCCCCGAGCTCAACGAGGAGCGCCGGCGCGACCTCGTCAAGGTGGCCCGCCACATCGCCGAGGAGGGCCGGATCGCCATCCGGAACATCCGCCGGGACGTCAAGCACGACCTCCGGGAGCTCAAGGACGCCGGGGAGACGGGGGAGGACGACGAGCGGCGGGCCGAGGCCGAGCTCCAGAAGCTGACCGACACCCGGATCGGACAGCTCGACGCGCTGCTGAAGACCAAGGAAGAAGAGATCCTCGAGGTCTGATGAGCGGCGGCCCCCGGTACGTCGCGATCATCACCGACGGGAACGGGCGCTGGGCCAAGCGCGAGGGAGTCTCGGTGGCGGCCGGCCACCAGGCCGGAGCCGACGTGGTCAAGGCCCGCCTCCGGGACGCGGTCGAGCTGGGGGTGAGCGAGCTGACCGTCTACTCGTTCTCGACCGAGAACTGGTCGCGCCCCCGCCGGGAGGTCAGGGCGCTGATGCGGCTGTTCAGCGAGCGGATCCTCAAGGAGACGCCCGAGCTCGACGCCGAGGGCGTGCGGATGCGCTTCATCGGCCGGGACGACGGGGTCGACGCGGCCCTGACCGAGCAGATGCGGTGGGCCGAGTCGCTGACCGCCGCGAACGACCGGATCAGCCTGTTCGTCGCCTTCAACTACGGGGGCCGGGCCGAGATCCTCGACGCGGCCAAGCGCTTCGACGGGGGGGACGAGGACGACTTCCGGGCACTGCTCTACGCCCCCGAGATGCACGACCCGGACCTGATCATCCGGACGAGCGGTGAGCAGCGCCTGTCGAACTACCTGCTCTGGCAGTCGGCCTACTCGGAGTTCGTCTTCCGCGACGAGCTCTGGCCCGACTTCACGCGCGAGGCGTTCGAGCAGGCCCTGGCCGAGTACACGGGCCGGCGCCGGCGCTTCGGCGGGCGCACCCGTTCGTGAGCACGCGCCGCCCGCCCCCGAACCCGCCCCGCCGGCCCCCGGGGTCGCGCCGCCGGGAGCCGCGCCGGCAGCGGTCGGAGCTGACCGGGCGGATCATCGTCGCCGCCCCGGCGCTCGTCGTCGCCCTGGTCATCGTCGGCCGGGGGGGCCTCGTCTTCGGGCTCGCCCTGCTCGTCCTCGGCTGGATCTGCCTCGACGAGCTCTACCGGATCCTCGGGCGGGCCCACCCGATCCGCCTGGCCGGGTTCCTCGGGCTGATCGGCCTGCTCGGGGCCGCCGAGTACGGGAGCCAGCTCCAGATCCTCCTGGTCATGGTCGGGCTCGTCCCGGTCGCCTTCGGCCTGGCCATCATCAGCCCCCGGGGCGGGACGGCGGGCATCGCGACGATGATGCTCGGGGTCTGGTGGATCGGGCTGGCCCTGGCCCACGCCATCCTCCTGCGCAAGCTCCCCCACGGCGACGGGGTGGTGATCGACGTGCTGGTCGGGACCTTCGTCGGGGACACCGCGGCCTACCTCGGGGGCCGGATGTTCGGCCGCCGTCCCCTGGCCCGGCGGATCTCGCCGAACAAGACGGTCGAGGGCCTGGCCATCGGGATCGCCGCCGGGATCGCCGGAGTCGTGTTCGCCGGCCTCTACCAGGACTGGCTGGACACGGGGAGCGCGCTGCTCCTCGGCGTGGCCGTCGCCGTAGCGGCGCCGATCGGCGACCTCTTCGAGTCGTTCGTCAAGCGGGAGGCCGGGACCAAGGACACCGGGACGCTGTTCGGTCCCCACGGGGGAGCGCTCGACCGGCTGGACGCGGTGCTGTTCGCGGCGGTGGCCGGCTACTACGTATGGCACGCGATGCTCTGAGCGGGTGTTCTGGAGCCGGGTCGGGTGGCCGGCAGGCGGTTGCAACCCCGCTGGGACGGGTGTACGGTCGGCCGGGGAACAACTCAGGGTCAAGGAGGCTTCAGATGGCAGGGAGGTCCAACCGTCGCCGGCACGCGAGCTGGGCCGCGGCCGGCCTGCTCGGGGTCTGCCTGGCCGTGTTCGTGGCCGGGGCGGGGGCGGCCGACCCGGAGAACGTGTTCAGCGGGAACTGGACGACCAACACCGGGAGCGTGAGCTTCCGGGTGGTGAGCGCGGCCGAGGGCTCCGCGGCGCTGGTCGCCGACGGGGGGAGGGCGTGCTCGTCGCCGACCGTCTACTACCGGGGGACCTACAGCGACCCGGGGCCGCGGACGGGCGAGGTCGTCGGGTGCACGGTGGGCGGGCCGACCCACCTGGTCGGGCGCTACGTCGGCGACGCGTCGACCGACAAGGGCTCGGCCGGGGACATCGACATCGTCTTCATCTCGCCGAGCTCGTTCAACGGGACCTACACCCAGGTCTCGAGCGAGAGCCAGCTGCTGCCCTACGTCGGGAGCTTCACCTCCCACTTCGCCGGCGACGGGTGCTGCCCGGGCGCGACGACGACCACGGGGACGGGGACGACCTCGACACCGGCCACGACCGAGACCACCCCGCCGCCCGGGGGTCCGGCCCAGGTGTTCAACCTGAGCGTCGACTCGGTCTTCCCGGTGACCGGGGC
>JAXDHK010000290.1:0-4838 GCA_034664545.1 Solirubrobacteraceae bacterium | reverse complement strand
TCGAACATGGCGCAGATCGCCCTGAAGCTGATCGCCGGGATCGCCACCGGGTCGGTCTCGATCCTGACCGAGGCGGCCCATTCGGCGACCGACCTGATCGCCTCGCTGGTCGCCTTCGTCTCGGTGGGCAAGGCCGACGAGCCGGCCGACGCCGACCACCTCTACGGCCACGCGAAGGTCGAGAACGTCGCGGCGGCGATCGAGGGGGTGCTGATCCTGTTCGGAGCGGGCCTGATCTTCTACGAGTCGATCCACCGGCTGGTCGACGGGGCCGAGGTCCACCGGCTGGGGCTCGGGATCGGGGTGATCGCCTTCTCGGCGCTGGCCAACGCGCTCGTCTCGACCTATCTCGGGCGCCGGGCCCGGGAGACGGGGTCCCCGGCCCTCGAAGGGGACGCGGCCCACCTGAGCTCGGATGCCGCGACCGCGGTCGCCGTCCTGGTCGGGCTGATCGCCGTCCAGGCGACCGGGATGACCTGGATCGACCCGGCCGTGGCCCTGGTCGTCGGGGTGGCGATCGTCGTCGCCGGGGCGCGGATCCTCCGGCGCTCGTCCCGGGCCCTGGTCGACGAGGCGCTCCCCGAGAACGAGCTCGAGACGATCCGGACGGCGGTGGTCGAGTTCGGCGGCGACCACGGGGTCGTCGGCTTCCACCGGCTCCGGGCCCGGCGGGCGGGGTCGGAGCGCCACGTCGACCTCCACGTCCAGTTCGCCCACGGGACGACGCTCGAGGAGGCCCACCGGACGGCGCACGCCCTCCAGGCGATCATCTCGAGCCGCCTCGGGGGCGCGGACATCCTGATCCACCTCGAGCCCGAGGACCGCGTCCAACCGGGGACGGAGATCCCGGCGTCGAACGGAGCGAATGCGTCTAGAGGAGGTTGATGGCGGCGGAGACGCCGACGGCGAGGAAGACCCCGGCGTAGCCGTTGTAGCCGGAGAGCAGGCACATCAGCGAGGTGACGAGCGCGATCAGCACGGTGGCGATCCAGGCGATGCGGGGGACGGGCATCGGGCGTATTGTCGCGCCTTCGGACCATGGCGTCGACCCCCCTCAGCCCGGAGCACGCCCTCGCCTACCTGCGCGAGCTCCAGCCCGGGGCACGGGAGGTGGCGCTCGTCGGTCCGGGAGGAGCCCTCCTGGCCGGTGAGGAGGGGCGCCCGGCGGAGGCGGCGCGGGATCTCCAGCGGGCGGGGGGTGGGCGCTCGGTCGAGGGCGGGCTGCTCGCGGTGGCGGTCGGCGGGCACGCGATCGCGGCGGTGCTGCCCGATGCCGACGGGGCCCTGGCCGAGTACGACCTGGAGGCCGTCGCGTCCGCGGTCGGTGTTAGTTTCGGCGCGTGACCAAGGCCGAGCTGATCGATCTGGTCGCCGAGCGGAGTCGCCTCTCGCGCCGGGACGCCGGCCGGGCGATCGAGGCGACCCTGAGCCTGATCGAGGAGTCCCTGACCGGGGGGAGCGAGGTCAGCCTCTCGGGCTTCGGGAAGTTCCACGTCGGGCTACGCGGGGCCCGGGCCGGGGTTCACCCCCGGACCGGCGAGCCGATCTGGGTCGAGGCGACGCGGGTGCCCCGGTTCACGGCCGGGTCGGGGCTCAAGCGGGCCGTGCGCGGCCCGCTGCCCCGAGCCCGGGGTTAGCGGTCGGGTGCTGCCGGCCGGGGCGCCGCGCGGGTCCGGGGGCTGGGGCGACGAGCTCGTCCGGCGGGTGGCCGACCGGGAGTCGCAGATCGTCCTCGGCCTCGACCCCGATCCGGGGCGGCTGTGGCCGATCGCCGGGGAGGGCGCCTCGGGGGCACGGGTCCTGGCCCACTGCCGGGGGGTGATCGACGCGGCGGGGCCGGCGTGCGTCGCCGTCAAGCCCCAGCTCGCGTGCTTCGAGCGACTCGGAGGGCCGGGTTGGGAGGCCCTGCGGGGGGTCGTCGACCACGCCCGGGCGGCCGGCCTGCTGGTCATCGCCGACGGGAAGCGGGGCGACGTGCCGGTGACGGCGGCGGTCTACGCGGAGGCGCTGGTCACCGGGCTCGGGGCCGACGCCTTCACGGCCAATCCGCTCCTCGGGGTGGACGCGCTGGCGCCGCTGGTGGCGAGCGGGGCGGGGGTGTTCGTGCTCGTGCGGACGTCGAACCCGGGGGCTCGGGACATCCAGGATCTCGAGCTGGCCGAGGGTGGGGCGCTCTGGGAGCGGCTGGCCCGGATCGTGGCCGAGCTGGGCCGACCCGGGGCGGGCGGCCTGGCCGACGTCGGCGCCGTGGTCGGGGCGACCGAGCCGTGGCACCTCGAGCGCGCGCGGGAGCTGATGCCTCACGCGGTGTTCCTCCTGCCCGGTGTCGGGGCCCAGGGGGGGCGCGTCGAGGACTTGGCCCCGGCATTCGGGCCCGGTAGGGCGGGGGGCCTGGTGAGCGCGTCACGGTCGATCGTCGGGGCCCACGAGTCCGACGGGGGGGAGCCGGCGGCCAGCGCGCGGGCGGCGGCGGAGCGGCTGCGCGAGCTCACCTGGTCGCTCTGACCGGCCCCCGGGGGGTGCGGGCGCGGTATCTTCGCCCGGATGCCCGGGGCCTTGTCGCGCGTGGTGCTGGGAGTGGCCGGGTTCCTGATCCTCGCCGGGTCGGCGCGGGCCGCGCCGCCGCCGCCGCCTTCGGTCCGGGCGCGGGCGGCGATCGTGGTCGAGCGCGACCTCGGGACGACGATCCTCGCCCGCCACGCCGACGACCGGCTTCCGATCGCGAGCACGACGAAGCTGATGACGGCCTACGTCGCGCTCCACCGGGCTCCCCTCAGCCGGGTGCTGACGGTGCGGCCGTACGCGGCGACCGGCGCCGAGACGGTCGCCGGGCTGCGGGTGGGCGAGCGGCTGAGCGTGGGGGACCTGCTCAAGGCGATGCTCCTGCCGAGCGGGGGGGACGCGGCCCACACCCTGGCGGTCGACCTGGCCGGGTCGACCGGAGCGTTCGTCGGGTGGATGAACGCGGCGGCCGTGGGGCTCCACCTGGGCGCGACCCGATTCTCGACCCCGGTCGGGCTCGACACCCCGGGCAACTACTCGAGCGCCCGGGACCTGGCCTCCCTGACCATCGCGCTGATGGCCGATCCGTTCTTCGCCCGGACCGTCGCCCGCCGCCGGGCGCAGCTGGCCGATGGGCTGACCGTGTACAACCGCAACGACCTGGTCGGGACCCACTCGTTCGTCGTCGGGGTGAAGACCGGCCACACCATCGGCGCCGGGTACTGCCTGGTCGGGGCCGGGCGCCGGGACGGGGCCAACGTGGTCAGCGTGGTCCTCGGCGACCCGGGGGTGGGCTCCCGGGATGCCGACTCGCTGGCCCTCCTGCGCTACGGCCTGGCCCTCTACCACGGGGTGCGGGCGGTCCACGGGGGTCGGGTGTACGCGAGCGTGCCGGTCGAGGGTCGACCCGGGGAGCGGGTGGACGTCGTGGCCGCCCGGGATCTCCGGGTCGTCCTGCGCCGGGGATCCCGGCTCACCGTGTACCCGACCGGGCTGGGCGACGCCGCCCACGGCCCGCTCCCGGCGGGGGCCAGGCTCGGCGACGTCGCGGTCAAGCTCGGCGGGCGCGTGGTCGCGCGGGTGCCCCTGATCACCGAGAGCGCGGTCGCGGCCCCGCCGGCCGGGGCGATCGCCGGACGGCAGATCGTGCTGGCCGGGGGGCTGATCGGCGGCGTCGCCGTACTGGTGGGGTGTAGCCTCCAACTCATGGTCAAGCGCCGGGGCGGCCGGGGCGCGCGGTGATCATCACCGTCACGCTGAACGCCGCGATCGACAAGTCGCTTTCGGTCCCGAACTTCCGCCTGGGTCGGCGGCACCGCTCGGTCGAGCGGCGGACCCTCGCCGGGGGGAAGGGCGTGAACGTGGCCCGGACGCTGAAGACCCTCGGGCAGCCGGTGATCGCCACCGGCCTCCAGGGCGGACCGACCGGGACGCAGATCATCGAGCAGCTCACCGGCGAGTCGATCCTCAACGACTTCCTCCGGATCGGGGAGGAGTCGCGGACCAACACGGCGGTGATCGACCCGACGACGGGCGACCAGACCGAGATCAACGAGCAGGGGCCGTCGATCACGGCCGAGGAGATCGAGCTCTTCTGCGACAAGCTCCTCTACCTGGCCCGGGGGGCGGCGATCGTCGTGTTCGCCGGGTCGCTGCCCCGGCACGTCCCGGCCGACCTCTACGCGAACCTGACCCGGGAGCTTCACCGGCTGGGGGTGACCTCGATCGTCGACACCGACGGAGACCCCCTCCGGCTGGCCGTCCGGGCCGAGCCCGACGTGGTCTCGCCGAACGTGCTCGAGTCGGAGGAGCTCGTCGGACACGAGTTCAACGACGACGAGGACCGGATGAGCGCCGTGCGGGAGATGGTGTCCCTCGGGGCCCGGCAGGCGATCATGACGACGACCGACGGCTGCTTCGCCCAACTGCTGGTCGACGGGTCCCCCCGCCTGCTGCGGGTGACCATCGAGCCCCGGGAGCCGGTCGCGGCCGTCGGGTCGGGCGACGCCTTCCTCGCCGGGTACGTCGCCGCCCGCTACCAGGGAAGCCCGCCGGACGAGTGCCTGCGCTTCGGCGTGGCCTGCGGGGCCGAGTCGACCCGGCGCCTCGGGGCCGGGCTGGTCGACGCCCGGGAGGTCGAGCGGCTGGTCGGGGAGGTCACGGTGACCGAGGTCGAGCTTCCGGCCGGGGTCGGGTAGGGGCTGCGCACGATCCGGCCCCCCGGCCGCGGGCCGGCTTCGCCTGGCTGTTGGCGATCAGGCTGGGTTTGCCGGGACTGGCTACGCCGGCAGGCGGACGGGTTGCCGGATCGTGCTCCGCTGCATCTCACTGCGCCT
>JAXDHK010000289.1:0-11470 GCA_034664545.1 Solirubrobacteraceae bacterium | reverse complement strand
CCGGGGCGGCCGGGCGGCGGGCGCTCGGCGTCGGGGCCGCCGGGGAGCAGCCGCGTGACCTCCGTCTCGTCCTCCGCCGCCTCCACCGGCCGGCGAAGCCGGGTCCAGCGCCGACGCCCGCCCCCCGCCGGCGGCCCCGCCTCGGGGGCCACGGCCGGGTCCCGGCTGAACCGCGGCGGCCGCCCCGAGGCGCCCGCCCGCCCCGGGGGGCCCGAATCCGGTGACCCGGCCTCGCCGCCCGCCGGGTCAGCTCGCGGAGGGCCGGTGGGCGGAGCGCCGGTCGGCGGAGCGCCGGTCGGCGGAGGGCCGGCCGGCGGAGCGCCGGTCCGACCGAAGGCTCGTGCCGGCCCGATCGGCGCCCGCCCCGCACCGGGCACCGGTACCGGCGGCGGAGCCGGTCCCGGGATTCCCGCCCGGCCGGCGTCCCGGGGAGCCCCTCCGACGGGCCCCGACCGACCAGCCCCCGGCGGGGGCGCCGCCCCCGGGATTCCCGACGCGCCGGCCCCGGGGACTCCCGACGCGCCCGCCCCCGGAACTCCCGACGCGCCGGCCCCGGGGACTCGCGACGCCCCCGCCCCCGGGACTCCCGACGCGCCCGCCCCGGAGACTCGGGACGCCCCCGCCCCCGGCGGCGACCCGACAACCCCGGCCGGCGGCCCCGGCGCGCCCGGCGACCCCGGGCCGACGGCGAACGAGACCGAGACGCCCAGACGGGCCATGACGCCCCCCGCCACCATCAGGACCGCCCCCCCGAGTCCGGCCCACGCCCCTCCGGCGACCGAGCTCCCGAGTCCGGCCGGCGGATGGTTGAGGAGGGCGACGGCCACCACCACGAGCGCGCACACCCCGAGCCCGAGGATCTCGACCTTGGGGACCGGGCCACCCCACCAGCCGAGCTCCCCGGCGGCGACCCCGACCACGGCGACTCCGAGGGCGGCGAGGACGAGATCCCAGACCTCGAAGGCGTCCCAGGCGCTCAGCCCCGGTCCGAACCAGTCGAGGAAGAGGCTGATGAGGAGAAGCAGCCCGCCGAGCGCGGCGACGAGGCTACCGGTCTCGAGTCGGCGCATACCGCCTCAGATTATGCCCGTACCCGGTCGTCGCGAATCCCGGCCCCCGACCCCGCCCTAGACCCCGAGCATCGACGCCAGACGGACCCGCTGCATCTCGTTGGTCCCCGAGTAGATCGGCGCCCCCACGGCCGAGCGGACGCCCTTCTCCAAGCCGTCGGCCTGCATGTACCCCCGGCCCCCGAAGATCTGGACCGCCGCGAGCGCCGAGGCGAGGTTGGCCTCGCTGGTGACGAGCTTGGCCATCGAGATCTCGGCCGTGATGTTCCGGCGCCGGGCGAACCGGGCCGCCGTGTCGTAGAGGTGCTTGCGCGAGTTCTCGGTCCCGATCTTCATGTCGACGATCTTCCCGGCGACGTACTGGTTCGACCCGATCGGCTCCCCGAACTGCCTGCGCTTCTTCGCGTAGTCGATGCACCGCTCGAGGCGGTGCTGCATCTCTCCGACCATCATCATGAAGATGCAGAGGATCTCCCAGGACATGACGTGCTCGAGGATGAAGAACCCGGCCCCCGGCTTGCCGATGATGTTCGTCGCCGGGATCCGGCACCCGTCGAACTCGAGCTCCCCGATCGGCGACGTGTTCAGCCCCATCTTCGGGATCGGCTTGCCCACGGTCAGACCGGGCGTGTCGGTCGGGACGAGGAAGGCGGTGATGCCCGTGGCCGCCGCCCCGGTCTCGGCCTTGGCGTAGACGGTGATCACGTCGGCGATCGGCCCGCTCGTGCAGAACGCCTTCTTCCCGTTGAGGACGAACGAGTCCCCGTCGGCGGTGGCCGTCGTCGTCATCGCCGTGGCGTCGGACCCGGCCCCGGGCTCGGAGATCGCGTGGGCCCCGATGATCGACCCGTCGATCAGCCGCTTGAGGTAGCGCTCCTTGAGCTCGTCGGACCCGAACTTCTGGATCGGGATGGCGACGCTGACGATCTGGGTGGCCACGGTGAACAGCAGCCCCTCGTCCCGGCACCGGTAGCCGAGGTTCTCGAGCACGTAGACCAGCGTCAGGGCGTCCTGGCCGAGGCCGCCCCACTGGGCGTCGAACGGCAGGCGCAGGACGCCCGACTCCCGGATCACCTCCCACTTCTCCCGGGGGAACACGGCCGCCGCGTCGTCCTCGACGTGGCCGGCGCTGAGGGCCTCGCCGTACTGGTCGACGGACTTCCTCAGCGCCTTCTGCTCGTCACTCCATCCATCCATTGTCCACTCCTCAGTCCACGCCCGATGTCAATAAGCCGCCCGTGCGCCCCGGGAAACGTCAGTAGGCCGACGCCTGCTCGACCGAGAAGTCGTGGTGCTCGTCGCCCTGGAGGGCCGGGGTGAACATGCAGACCAGCCGGAGATCCTCCTCGGCCCCGCCGCACAGGTAGTGGGGGTCGCGGTTGTTGAGGGCGTACATCGTCCCCGGGACGATCTCGTGCTCGGTCCCGTCCATCTCGATGACCGACCCCTTCCCCTCGATGCAGTAGCACGCCTCGAGGTGGTTGCGGTACTCGATCAGGGACTTGGTCCCGGCCTTGACGATCGTGTCGGTCACCGTATAGCCCATGCCGTCGGCCTCGAGTAGGAACCGGCGGCTCAGGCCGTTGCCCCATTCGACGCACTTCACCTTGTCGAGCTCACGAATAAGCATCGGGATTCTCCTTGTCTTCGATGTTCTGTACTGAAGGGCGAGGCCCCTGGCCGCCGCGCACTAGGCGGCGGGGGCATCGAGGGAGGCCGGCGCCTCGCCGAGCTCGACGAGCAGGGCGTGGAAGTCGACGACCACGTCGGTCCCGGCGGTCAGCGAGTTCTCGACGCAGGCCACGCACGCGCTCCCGACGATCGCCGCGTCGGCGCCGACCGCCCCGAGCCCCTCGATGTGGGAGCGGTTCTTGACGCCGAAGCCGACGGCGATCGGGATGTCCGTCTGCGCCTTGAGCGCGTCGATCACCGGGGTCAGCGCGGTCAGGTCGGGCGGCCCGACCGTCCCGCTGCGCCCGTAGGCGGCGACCAGGTAGATGTAGGCCGACCCGTGCTCGGCCGCCTCGTCGAGCTTCGCCCCGTCCGAGGTCGCGTAGGCCGTGGTGACGATCGGCTGGCCGGCGGCCTTGGCCGCCTCGTAGTACTGCTCGCGCAACCGCGGGGGGAGGCCGTGGACGAGGAGTCCGTCGGCCCCCGACGCCTTGACCCGGTCGATGAAGTCGGGCAGCTGAAGGCCCTTGATCGAATGGCTCCAGTCGGCCAGGAGCGCGATCTTCAGGTGGGAGAGCTCCGGCCGGACCCGCTCGACGAAGGCCAGGACCCCGTCGCGGTCGACCCCGTCGGCCAGGGCCCGATCGGCCGAGCGCCTGATCACCGGGCCGTCGCTGGCCGAGTTCGGGAAGGGAACGGCGAGCTCGATGCAGTCGACCCGGCACTCGTCGAGCAGGAGCATGACCTCGCGCAGGACCTCGAACGGCGGATCCCCGGCGTTCAGGAAGACGGCGAGCCCCGGCCGGTCGGGCCGCGGCTCGGCGAAGAAGGCCGACATCAGAGCCCCCTAGGCATGGGATCCGGCTCCGGGCGCGGCCTCGGCCGGGGCCGACGGCTCCTTGCCGTGGTTGCGCATCCGCTCGATCAGCCGGCCCGGCTCCCCGGCCCGCATCGTCTCGGCCGCCATCTCCAGCGCCGCCGGCCACCCGTCGGCCACCCCGCAGTTGATGGCCAGGGCCCCGGCGTTCAGCCGGATGCTCTCGAGCGCCGCCGGCGGCCCGTCGCCCCCGATCAGGCCGAGGAAGTGGCTGACCGTCTGGTCGAGGTCGTCAACCGGGAGCAGGTCCTCGAAGGACCCGGCTCCGAGGCCGATCTCCTTCGGATCGAGGATGAACTGCTCGTCGCGTCCGCTGTCGTAGACCCGGCTCGGGGCGATGCTGAGCAGCTCGTCGCAGCCGATGTCGTTCGAGCACAGCCAGAACTTCCGGCTCGGGTCGTCGGCGGCCAGCTCGCGGAACGTCGGCAGCACCGAGTGGTCGGAGACCCCGGTGATCTGGGTCGAGACCGGGACGGCGGCCAGAAACGGCCCGATCACGTTGAAGAACCGCCCCATCGTCTTCATGTCGAACGGGAGGATGCTCCGGGCGAGGATGCGCAGCTCCTTGGGGTAGACGAACGCCCCGGCGCAGGCCATCCCGTAGGTCTCGAGCATCTCCTCGGTCTGGGGGTAGGAGGTCGTCTGGGGGATCTTCAGCCGGTCGAGCAGGTCGACCGACCCGGTCCGGCTCGCGTAGGCCCGCGACCCGGTCTTGATCACCCGGGCCCCGAGCGCCGCGGCCACGAAGGCCGAGGCGGTCGACAGGTTGAACGTGCTCGGCCCGCCCCCGGTCCCGACGATGTTCACCGTCGTGCGCGTCGGGGGGTCGGGCTGGTCGTTGCGGGCCCGCAGCGACCGCAGCAGGGCGCTGATCGACTCCCCGTCGGGCAGGCGGGTGGTCAGCGAGCCGACCACCGCCAGCGCCTCGCCCGGATGGAGCTCCCGGCCCCGGAGCCGGTCCCAGAAGTCTCCCCAGACCTCCTCGGAGATCGGGTATTTCTGGGTGACCAGGGCGGCGAGGACCGGAGACGGCGGGGGGCTGCTAGGCATTCGCGGCACGCGCCTGGTCGACGAAGGCCTTGATCTGGTCGACCGTCCGGAAGCTCTCCGGCCCGAGCTCGGCGTCGTCGACGCCGATGTCGAACTCGGTCTCCAGCCAGGCGACGACCTTCAGCAGGCCGAGGCTGTCGACCACACCACCCTCGAGGAGGTCGTAGTCCGACTCGAGATCCTCGACCGGGACGTCCGGCATGAACTCCTCGACGATGAACGTCTTGATCTTGGTGGTGTCATCCATTTTTGCTTGTGGTCCTCTCTTGCCGGGGCAAGCAGCGCTTGCGATCGATCTTCCCGGTGGGGGTTTTCGGTAGGGGTTCCGTCACGACCTCGATGCTCGAGGGCATCTCGGTCCGGGCCAGTCTCCCGGCACAGTGCTGCCGGAGCTTCAGGCTGTTGAGCTTCCCGCCCTCCTCCTTGCGCACCAGCGCGTGGAGGCGGCTCCCGGCCAGCTCGTCGGGTACGGCGACGACGGCGACCTCGATGACCTCGGGGTGCTCCATGATCGCCTGCTCGACGACCTGGGTGCTGACCCGCACCCCCCGGACCTTGACGTAGAAGTCGGCCCGGCCCTCGAGCGTCATCGACCCGTCGTCGTGCCGGCGGACGATGTCGCCCGTCCGGAAGAAGATCTTCTCGCCGCCGCCCCCGTCCGCGTCGCCGCCCCCGTCCCCGTCCCCGTCCGGGGCGGGGTAGGTGACGAACTTGCCCGCGTTGAGCTCGGCCGTCAGGTACCCCCGGGTCTGGAAGGGGGTCCAGACGACGAGCTCGCCCGTCCCCGCCCCGTCGACGAACTCGCCCTCGGGCGAGACCATCAGGGCGATCACCCCCGGGAGCGGGGAGCCGACCGGGATGTTGACCGGGGCGCCCCCGGTCAGGTCGAACTCGTACATCAGGCTGTCGTTCGTCTCGGTGCACCCGTAGATGTTGAAGAACCGGGCGTTCGGGAAGAGCTCGGGGAGCTGCTCGAGCGAGCTCGCCGGGATCTTGTCCCCGGTGCTCATCACGTGGGCGGCCGCCGGGAACCGGGTCCCGTCCTCGCGGGTGGCGTCGATCAGGAGGCGGTAGAGCATCGGCACCGCCTGGATCACGTTGACCTCGTTCGCCGCGAGCAGGTCGACGAGGTAGGCGCCGTTGGTCCCCCGGTCCTGGTCGACCATGGCCACGCACCCACCCGCCTTGAGCGTCGACCAGATGTCGAGCAGGCAGAGGTCGAAGTTCAGCGGGGCGTAGTTGAGCACGGTCGTGCCCGGCCCGATCCCGAACTGGGCGGCCGCCCAGTCGGTGAAGCGCCAAACCCCGGCCGGGGAGAGCGGGACGATCTTGGGCAGCCCGGTCGAGCCGGACGTGGTCAGCATGAACGCGACCCCCTCCGGACCCTCGGCGCTCGCCGGGAGCCCGGGCCCGTCCCCGTCCCCCCGCTCGACCGGCCGGGCGACGAGCGGGGCCTCCCCGCCGCCGGTGCTCGGCGACAGCACGTGGCTGGCCCCGGCCTGGGCGAAGAGCGCGTCGAGCGTGTCCGGGGCCAGCTCGATCGACGGGAGCAGGAACGGCCGCCGGTCGCCGAGGCAGGCCAGGACCAGGGCGATCGCCTCGGGCGACTTCTTGCCGAGGATGCCGACCGGGACGCCGGGGTCGAGCCCGAGCTCGGCGAGTCCGGCCGCGGCCCGGGCCCGGAGGGCGTCGAGCTCCCCGTAGGTCACGGTCGACCCGGCCCAGAGCAGGGCCGGGGCCGCCGGGTCCCGAGCCGCCCGGGCGGCGAAGGCGTCGGCCAGCGACTCGGTCATCGGGTCCCCGGGGAGACGGGCGGGTGGGCCGGCCGACCGGTGTCCATGGCCTGCCGGTGGCCCTCGAACTCCTCGACCCAGCCGGCGACGCTCGCGCTCTGGAGCAGCCCGGCCCCGATCAGGAGGCCCTTGAACCCGGCGTTGACGAGCTCGGCGGCCAGGCGGGGGTCGGTGATCGCGCTCGCGCTGACCGGGCACGGAGTCCCGGTGGCGATCGTCGCCTCGAGCAGCGACCGGCTGAGGTCGAGATCCCCGGCGTCGCGCTCCTGGTGGCGGATGTCCTTGTTGTTGATGGCCACGATGCAGTCCTCGGCGTGGACCACGGTGTCGAGCTCGTCGTGGTCGGCGACCTCGACGAACGGGGTCAGCTCGTGGCGGAGGATGATCTCGATCAGCTTCTGGAACGACGACTTCGGGAGGATCCGGGCGGTCAGGAGGATGGCGGACGCGCCCGCGGCCTTGGCGGCGACGATCTGGGTCTCCCGGGTGATGAAGTCCTTCTTGAGGATCGGAAGGTCGGTCAGGCCGACGACGTCGGTGAGCATCTGCTCGTCCCCGCCGAACCACCGCCCGGTCACCACCGAGATGCACGGGGCCCCGGCCGCGGTGTACTCGGAGACGATCTCGGGGATCGTGCGCTCCCCGAGCAGCTCGACCCCGTTGCCGTCGCGCCGCTTGACCTCCATGATCACCGGGAGCCGCGAGGCGAGGAGGGCGTCGATGAACCGGCTAGCCATGCCGCTCCCCCTTCCAGGCCCGGCTGATCGCCTCGACGTTGGCCGCGCTGACCTTGCCGTCGGCCCCCCGGGCGTTGGTGTCGACGTCGATCCCGAGGAAGCGCGGGTGTCCGGCCAGCCGGTCGTAGTCCCCCCGGTTCCCGGCCGAGATGCCCCCGGCGAGCAGGAACGGCCGGTTCATGCGCTCGGCGAGCGACCAGGCGACGTCGGCGTCGAGGGTCTCCCCCGTGCTCCCGACCCGGCCGTCCCCGGCCACGGCGTCGAGCAGGAACACGTCGACCCCGGCCTTCTCGTAGGAGCCGATCAGCGACCCCTCGACGCAGTCGTCGCCCCGGACGTGGAGGACCTTGATCACGCGGATCTCGTCCGGGGCGATGCGCTTGACCGCCCGGACCAGGCCGGGGGTCTGGTAGCCGTGGAGCTGGACCCAGGTCACCCCGGACCCGGCGAGCGCCTCACCGAGGACGCCGGCGTCCTTGAGGAAGGTGACGAGGACGGGGTTGAGCCCCGGCGTCCCCACCGCCGCCCCGGCGAGGGCCCGCCAGTCCTCGAGCCCCAGCTCGGCCGGACCGCCGGACACTCCGTGCCAGAGGCCGACGAAGTCGACCGGCTGCGCCCCGAGCACCTCGATCTCCGCCGGCTCGGTGATCCCACAGACCTTGAGCCGTGCGCCCATCGCGACGTCGGTCAGCCCGTTGGGAGCTAGCCCGAGCATGTCAGCGGCCTCCTCGGTCGATGGATTCGTGACGGCAGCGTACACCGCACCGGCCGGGCCGACCAGATCGCGAATGCGCCGGCATGGTTGAGAGAAGCCTCCTGTTCGAACCCCGCGTCTCCCGGCTGACTGTACACCGGCCCCGGCCGATCAGTTGTGAAATTCGCCTTACGCGGAGTCCGGGTGGGGCGGGAGCGGCCCGGAGAAGATCAGCGAGTCCGACCGGGCGAAGCCCTCGGTCTTCCGGGCGGCCTCGAGGTCGACCGGCCGGCTGAGCTCCTGGAGGGCCGGGAGCCGGTCGAGGGCGGCGGCTCGGCCGGCGGCCAGGAAGAGATCGGCGAGGTGGAAGTCGCGCCAGTCGGACGGCCCGAACCGGGGGGTGATGACGACGTCGGCCAGGTCGGCGTGGCGCTCGCTGGTGTCGACCTGGCTGAGGTCCATCACCTCGAGCATCGTGTCCAGGGCGTTGTAGCGGCCCTTCCGGGCCGGCGCCTCGGCGGGCTCCGGGCCGCTCGGCCAGCGCTCGAGCATCTCCGCGCCCATGAGGTTGACCGAGACGACGAGGTCGGCCCCGTCCTCGATCACCGAGCCGGACGGGACCGGGACGAGGTGGAGGCCGTCGACCAGGCGGTGGCCGTCCCGGTCGCGCGGGGGGAAGACCCCGGCCACGGCGAGGGTGGCCATCAGCGCCTCCCAGAGCAGGCCGTCGCGCAGCGGGGCCGGAGCGCGGTCGGTCAGGTCGACGGCCATGATCACCAGGGGGATGACGGCGTCGGCGAACGAGCGCAGGTCGGTCGCCTTCCGGAGCATCTCGCTGAGGACGTCGGCGCTCTTCGATCCCCCGCCGAACGGGCTCGAGAACATCTCCTTGACCGTCTCGGGGTTGAACGCCGCCCGGAAGCGGGCGTCGATCTCGGCGGCGTCGTACCCGAGGGCGACGTGGGTGGCGACGAAGCCGCCGATGCTGCTCCCGCCGACGTAGTCGATCGTGTAGCCGGCCTCCTCGAGGACCTGGAGGGCCCCGACGTGGGCGTAGCCCTTGACCCCGCCGGCGCCGAGCGCGAGCCCGAGCTTGGTCCGGGTCAGGTGGCGGGCCAGCCAGGCGAGGTCGGCGTCGGCCAGGGGGAAGCCCGCCTCCCGGGGGGCGGTCCGGACGATGTGGGCCCGGAGCGCGGCCGGCCAGTCCCGACTCGCGGCGGCGGCCGCGTCCCCGACGAGCACCACCTCGAGGTGCGCGAGGTTGGCATCCGAGTTCAGCCGGGCGAGCCGCTCGGCCTCGGGGGCGCTGCCGACGAGGACGACGATCCGGTCGACCTCCTCGAGCAGCGGGGCGAGGGTCTCGGGCTCGAGGTCCCCGGGGATCAGCACGGTCGAGTGGCCGGTGACGAGGTCGTCGGCCGCGGTCAGCGCCCCGGCGAACGAGAGTCGCCGGTCGAGGAAGGTCACCGGGCGCGGGGTCGCCGTCCCGGCCGCGGCCACGATCCGTCCGACCGCCCCGACCATCGACGGACCGGTGACCAGGGCGATCTCCTCTCCGTGCTCCTTCTCGGCCGTCCGGACGTTGGCCCGGAAGAGGCGCTCGCGCTGGAGGCGGGCGAGGTTGATGAGGATCTGCGGGAACCGGCGGGCGAGCTCGATCACGGCGTCGGCGTCGCACTCGAGCGTCGACGTCGGGATGCTCGCGACCACCGTCGCCAGCCGCTCCTCACCGGTGACGACGTCCTGGGCGCCGATCACGTCGCCCTTGCGCATCCGGGCGAGGAGCTCGCCCTCCCCGTCGGACGTGGGCACGAGCCAGTGGACGAGACCCCCGGTGATCACCCAGATACGGTCGGGCGGCTCCCCGGCCCGGCAGAGCTCCTCCCCGGCCTCGAACCGGCGATCGCGCATACGCTCGGCGATCGTCTCGAGCTCGTCCGGGGTCAGATCGGCGAAGAGCGGGCTCCGGGCGAGCGAGGATCCGCGCGCCATCTGGCTAGGAGGCGCGGGCGGGGGTCGGGTTCAGGAGTGCGCGGGTTGGCATTCGAGGACGAGGTAAGCAGGCCCCGCGGTCGCCGTCAAGGCGTCGACCGGGCGCGGGCCGCCGGTCGAACCGTACCGTTGCCGGACCGGGGTTGCCGCCGCGGTTTTCCGCGACCACGCGCCGCCTCCCCGGCGCTACACTGCGCTCGCCATGTGCGCGTTCGAGCCGCGGACGGCGGTCACCAGCCTTCCGATCGACTACGACAAGCGGCTGATGCTGTTCTCGGGCCGCGCCAACCCCCAGCTGGCGGCGACGATCGCCGGGAAGCTCGGGGTCGACCTCGGTCCGGTCACCCTCAAGACGTTCTCGGCCGGGGAGGTCTACTGCCGCTACGACGAGTCGATCCGGGGCGCCGACGTCTTCATCGTCCAGCCGACCTGCGCCAACCCGGTCACCGGGGTCACCGCCAACGACGCCCTGATGGAGCTGCTGGTGATGATCGACGCCGCCGCCGGGGCCTCGGCCCACCGGGTGATCGCCGTCATGCCCTGGTTCGCCTACTCCCGCCAGGACAAGAAGTCGGCCCTCCGCGAGCCGATCAGCTCCCGCCTGGTCGCCCACATGCTCGAGGCGGCCGGAGCCGACCGGGTCCTGACCATGGACCTCCACGCCGGACAGGTCCAGGGCTTCTTCAGCAAGCCGGTCGACCACATGACCGCCCTGTTCATGCTCGCCCAGTACTTCGCCGACCTCAAGCTCCCGGACCTCGTGGTCGTCGCCCCGGACGTCGGACGCGCCAAGCTCAACCACAAGTTCGCCGAGGTGATCGGGGCCGACCTGGCGCTGATGACCAAGGAGCGCCCGGCCCAGCAGGTGGCCGAGATCGGCTACGTGATCGGCGACGTCAAGGGCAAGACCGCCCTGATCGTCGACGACATCATCGACACCGCCGGGACGCTCAGCGCCGCCGGCCAGACCGTGCTCGACGCCGGGGCCACCCAGGTGTTCGCCGCCGCGACCCACGCCGTCTTCTCCGGTCCGGCCTACGACGTCCTGGCCAAGGCCCCGTTCGAGCAGATCGTCGTCACCGACACCATCCCCCTCCGCCCGGGCGCCCCGGACAACGTCGTCGTCCTCCCCTGCGCCGGCCTCCTGACCGACTCGATTCGCCGGATCTTCACCGACGGCTCGGTCTCCGAGGTCTTCGGCGGCGAGAATCAGCTCTTTTAGGAGCCGGGTCGGGGCGGCCCGGGGCCCCGCGGCCCAGCCTGGTGGTCGTCGGTCGGCCGGGTGGCCGGCGGCCGGCGGCAGGGCCCCGCGTCCCAGCCCCGTGGTCGTCGCTCGGCCAGGTTGGCCGGCGACGGGCGGCGGGGCCCCGCGTCAGCCCGTGGTCGTCGGTCGGGCGGGCGGCCGGCGACAGGCCGCCACGTCCGCCCCCGCCGTGGTGCTCGGGTCGGCCGGTCGGCCGCGCCCGGGCGACCCGGGCCCCCGTGTGTGTCCTCGTGTCCCCGCGCCCCCGCCCGGGGGTCGTCGCGGTCCGCCCGCGCGCCAGCGCCCGGCGGCGACCGTGGCCGAACCCGGGGTCGTCGGTCTG
>JAXDHK010000288.1:0-4620 GCA_034664545.1 Solirubrobacteraceae bacterium | reverse complement strand
GTGATCGAGCCCGTAGCCGATGGCGAAGCGGTTGGCGATCTCGAACCCGACGTACCGGATCGGGAGCTCGACCTTGCGCCGTTCGGGCTTGGTCAGGAGCGCGCAGACCTCGAGCGTCGCCGGGTTCCGGGCGCCGAGGCTCCGGAGGAGGTACTGGAGGGTCAGGCCCGAGTCGACGATGTCCTCGACGATCAGGACCTCCCTGCCCTCGATCGGCCCGTCGAGATCCTTGAGGATGCGCACGACGCCCGAGGAGTCGGTGGCCGAGCCGTAGGAGGCGACCGCCATGAAGTCGAGCTGGCAGGGGATCGAGATATGGCGCATGAGGTCGCTGAGGAAGAACACCGCTCCCTTGAGCACGCCGACCAGGAGGAGGTCACGCCCCTCGTAATCGCGGGCGATATCCGCCCCGAGCGCGCGGACCCGGCGGTTGAGATCCTCGGCGGGGACGAGGATCTCGCCGATCTCCAGTGCAGCCATGGGCGCGGCGGAGTCTATGGGGTGTCGCCGGCGGCGAGGGCCCGGCCCGAGTCGGGCCGGTGCCGGGCGCGCAGGAGAACGGTCTGCGTGGTGCGCTCGTGCACCCGGAAGCGCTCCCCGGTCGCGATCCCGGGGACCCAGGCCACCTCCCCGTCGCAGATCACGACCGGGAACCCGGGCCGGTCCCCCCGGGGAACCCGTCGCTCGGTGAAGAGGTCGGCCAGGGACTTGGTGCCGCCCAGCCCGATCGGGGCGATCCGGTCGCCCGGGTGCCAGCCGCGGACGGTCAGGGCGGTCCCCGGGCCGAGCGAATCGGCGTCGAGGAGCCCGAGTCCCGGGGGTGGTCGCTCGCCGGTCAGCCGTTCGAGCTCGACCCGGCCGTCGCCGCCGATCTCGGCGTCGAGGCGCCAGCCGCCGAACCCGGCCCGCCCGGGAACCGCGAGCTCGACCGGCTCGGGCACCGGCGTCCGGTCGGCGGACTCGAAGCGCAGGACGCCGTACTCGACGACGGCCCGGCAGCCGCCCCCGACGTCGAGCCGGGCGCTCCCCCCGGCCGGCGCCAGCCCGATGAGCTCGGCCACCCGGCTGCCGACACCGGGGACGAGCCGTCCCGAGGCGTCCTCGGCGAGCCTGACGACGACGAGCCGGGCCAGAGCCGGGGGGAGCCCGCCGAGGCGTTCGAGCGCGATTCGCCGGCGGCCGGCCAGCGCCGTGTCGACCACCTCGTCGAGGACGGCCGCCTCGTCGCGGAGGATCTCGGCCGTCCGCAGCAGGTTCTCCTCCGCCGCCGGGTGGAGCTCGGCCAGGGCGGCGGCGAGGCCATGCCGGCAGCGCCCCCGGGCGTAGCTGCCGTCGGCGTTGCTGGCGTCCTCGCGCCAGGCGAGCCCCCGAGCCTCGCAGTAGCGACCGGTCAGGTCCCGGCCGATCCCGAGCAGCGGGCGGATCAGGAGCCCGTCGGACGGAGCCATGCCGAGCAGGGCCCGGCGTCCGGGCGAGGCGGCGAGACGGTAGAGGACGGTCTCGGCCTGGTCGGTGGCCGTGTGCCCGGCGGCGATCCGAGCGTTTCGCGCGCGCGCGTAGTAGAGGGCGGCCGCGTAGCGGAGGTCCCGGGCCCAGGCCTGCCGGTTCCCGGTGGCCGGCGGGGCCGGAGCCCGCCGGACCTCGATCGGGACCCCGAGGTCGGCGCAGAGGGAACGGACGTGGGCGGCGTCGGCCTCCGACTCGGCGCCCCGGAGGCCGTAGTCGACGTGGAGGACGAGGAGGTTGGCCGGCCCGCAGGCGGCGGCGACGACGTCGAGCAGGCAGACCGAGTCGCGCCCGCCGGAGACGAGGACGACGAGGGAGTCGTCCGGATGGACGAGCCCCCGGGCGGCGACCGCCCGGCGGACCTGGTCGACCACCGCGGGCGCGCTCACGCCAGGGACGCGGGCCGGGGGGTCGCGGGTCGGCGGCCCGGGAGGAATCGGCGGCGGGTTCCCCGAGGGGTCCCGCCGCCCACGGGCGTACCGGCCCGCCGCGTCGGCCTACGGCGCTCGTCCCGAATCCGGCGGCGCCTTGCGAGCGGTGAGGCGCTCACTTCCAGGCCTCCGTTCCAGGCGTATCTCTACTCCGGTGACCCCCCATTGTCAACGGTCGATCCGTCGGGTCACGGCTACGCCTTCAGGTGGGGGTACTCGTCGATGACGACGTCCCGGTAGCGCTTGTAGATCGGCTTGGTGATCGGGATCAGGGCGAGCGCGGCCTTGACGTCTCCGCCGGTCTTGATACGCCGGCGGGCGATCGCCAGGGCGACGTTCTCCTTGCCCTGGAAGTAGCGGTTGGCGACCTCCGAGGACATCGTCATCTCGACCTTCGGCTTCCAGTCGACGTCGTCGGTCCACTCCCAGTACAGGTTCGTCCCCTCGCCCTCGCGACCGGCCCGGATGTTGACGACGAGGTCGACGTCCTCGAACTCGAATCTCTGGGGCACGTCCGCGTCGCGCAGCTTGGGACCCATCCCCGGATCCTCGCTCATCATCGTGAAGATCCGGTCCATGACCTCGACGAACTCCTTCGGCGACCGGAATGACGTCTCCATGGTGCTCCCCTCGTTGCCTGGGGTCCAGCTTACGGCTCGCCGGTCCCGATGTCCTCTGGGATGATGGCGCCGCCGTGACCATCCACGTGAGGCCGACGGCCGCCCTGGCCGAGCGGGCCCTCCTCCCCGAGGACCCCGGCGTGGCCATGGCCATCGCCCAGGCGCTGCTCGACAAGCCGGTGATGTTCAACCACAGCCGCGGCCTCTGGGGATACACGGGCGAGGCGGCCGACGGCCGGCCGCTGACCGTCCAGAGCACCGGCGTCGGAGCCCCGTCGGCGGCGGTCGTCCTCGAGGAGCTGATCCGGCTCGGTCTCCGCCGGGCGGTCCGGGTCGGCACGTGCGCGGGGCTCGACCCGACGCTCGGCTTGGGCGACCTCGTCATCGCCGAGTCGGCGCTGGCCGCCGAGGGGACGAGCCTGGGGCTCCTCCCCGGGACCGAGCGGGCCGCCGCCGATCCCGAGCTGTGCGCACGCCTCCGGGCCGCGGCGCCCGAGCTCCGGCACGGCCTCGTCGCCTCGACCGACCGCTTCTACGCCCCGACCGGCCCGGGGCGCTGGGCCGGGAGCGACGGGGGCGCCGGGTGGCGGGCGGCCGGAGCGCTCGCGGTCGAGCTGGGGACGGCCGCCCTGTTCGGGATCGGCGCCCGGCGGGGGGTGCCGATCGCGTGCGTGCTGACCGTCACCGACCTGATCGGGCCCCACGAGGCGGTCGAGGCCGCGGACGTCGGCGGGGCGGATCTCGCCCTGTCCGTGCTCGCCTGCGGGGGTGGCGCGCCTCGTTCCCGCGTCCCGAACGTGGGCTGACGCCGCCCAGGCAGGCTTCACCCGGCCCGGGGGAGCTCCGCCGGCCGAGGCCGCGGGCCCGACCGCGGGTGGTGCGGCGGCGCCGCCGGGGCGCGACCGCGGCTTTGACGGCTTGCCCGCGGGAGGCTTCACCCGGCCCCCGGGCGCCGCGGCCCGCGGCGAGCAGGCGGAGCTCGAACTGGCCGGGCGACCCCAGCCGGGCGGCGCGAGCCCCGTCTAGGAGCGCAGCACGTCGAGCGCCGCCGGCCCGGGGAGCCCGGACAGATCGAGCGCAGCTACGACTTGGCCCGGGGCTTGCGCCTGGGCTTGGCCGGGGGCGCGGGGTCGGGGTCCTCGACCCGGAGGCGCTCCTGGGCGTTCGGGACGTGGCGGGGGGCGTCGCCGAGATCGTCGACCTGGCTGCTCAGGGCGGTGAGGCGTTCCTCGATCGCGGTCAGCCGGGAGGCGATGTCGCCGTCGGCGGTCGGGCGGGCCCGGGACGAGTGCTCGATCCGGTCGAGGCCGTCCTCGATGCCCTCGAGCCGCTGGGAGACCGAGCGCAGGCGCCGGGTCAGGCGCTCGATGTCGCTGGCCGACGGGATGTTCAGGGCGCCCATCGCGACCTCCTGGGCCTGGGCCGCCCGATCCCGGACTCCGAGCGCCCGGGTCAGGGCACCGTTGACCAGGGGGTTCTCGAGCAGATCCTGCGCCAGCTTTCCGAGGGCTTCCTCCCCCCGGGCCGCGAACCGGTCGCGGACGCCGTCGGTGGTTCCTGGATCGCCGGGGGGCACGTCCTCAAGGGTATCCTCTCCGGGCGGCCTCCCGCACCCAGCCCGGCCGCCGCGATTTCACATTGCATTCGGCCGGTGCGAACGGTAGGTTGCACCCTCAGTATCCCCGGGAGACGATGCTAGGCTGCCTGCCGCGTTGCGGTTCGGCGGCGCGTGCATGGGAGGAGTGCAGGTTGCTTTCTATTAGGCGTAGGTTGCTGGCTTCGAGCCTTACCGTTGCGCTGGGCGCTGGCCTGGCAGGAGGGGTCCTGCCCGCGACGGCTCAGGCCAAGATCGTCACCTTGACCCTGCTCAACGGGCTCAAGCTCTCGCTGCCCCTGGCCGACGGCTCGCCGCTCGAGCAGTTGCAGCTCCCGCAGTTGGCCTCGCCGATCGTGAGCATCACCGTCGGCAACCCGGCGACTCCAACCGCCGCCGGCGGACCGCTCGCCCTCCCGGGCGAGACCGCCGCGGGCACGCCGACGACGCTCCCGGCCGGCCCCCCGCC
>JAXDHK010000287.1:0-5847 GCA_034664545.1 Solirubrobacteraceae bacterium | reverse complement strand
GAGCGTGCAGAACCCGCTGGCCGCGTTGATCTCCACCCCGCACCGGACGCACGGCCTGGTCGCGGGCGCCGCCGGCGCGAGGTTCTCGGGTGCCGCCGCCATGGCCTGCGAACCTTAGGCCGATCCGGGAACCCGGCGCCTCACGACGATCGGCGGCGCCCCGGTCCCGAAGCCGTGGACCCAGCCCGCCGCCACGGGGGAACCTCGGCCCGGCCGCCCCGGTCGCGGCCCATCCCCGAACCGGGACGCGGTGCTCCGCGGGTCAGGTCGCCCAGCGTCTTCCCCGGTCGTCCCCGACCCGCCGAGCCGCGCCCGCCAAGGAAAAACGCCGCAACCGGCCGGATACCGCTATCCTGAGCCTTCAGGTCGAACGCAGTTCGGCAAAGCAGTGCAGGAAATCGTCGGTCGTTGCTGGACAGCATCCTCCGCGTACCCAGCACATAAGACCGGAGGAACACGTATGCCTACTGGCACCGTGAAGTGGTTCAGCGACGACAAGGGCTTTGGCTTCATCACGCCCGACGACGGGTCCAAGGACCTGTTCGTCCATCACAGCGGCATCGGCGGCGACGGTTACCGCTCGCTCGCCGAGGGCGCTAAGGTGACCTACGACGCCGAGAACGGCGACAAGGGCCCCAAGGCGGTCAACGTCACCACCCTGTAGCCCCGAGCAGCACCCGGCCGGAGCTCGCGCTCCAGCCGCCGCAGCACCCGGCTGGAGCCTAGGCTCCAGCCGCAGCGCCAACCCCGGTTCCGCCGCCTGCCCCGCGCTACGGGCGCCACGCGGTCGGGCCGGGGATGTGCCGCCCTCGCCGAGCTCAGTCCTTCGGCTTCTTGCCCTTGGCGATGACCCCCTGGACCGTGTCCGAGGCGATCGCCGCCTTGGCCGCCTCGGCCGCCTTGCCGACCGCCTGCTTGGCCAGGCCGGCCGCCTTGTCGACCTTGCCCGACGCCTTGAGTGACTTGTCGCCGGTCAGGGCGCCGGCCGCCTCCTTGAACTTGCCGAGTGCTCGATCCAACTGTCCGTCGGGCATTGAAGCCTCCTCGAAGAATGTGGACGCCCTGGGGGGCGCGAAACCGTGCGCGCCTACGCTACCAGCCGCCCCTCGGCCGGCCCGTCCACCCGGGCCCGGCTCAGGCCGACGACCCCCCCGGCCATCAGGGCCAGGCCCGCGACCTCGCCGACCGGGGCCAGCCCCCGGACCGAGATGTGCTCCCCGAACAGGAGCTGGCCGATCAGGATCGCCACGACCGGCTCGACCACGGTCAGGGCCGGGAGCGACCACTTGAGGTCGCCGGCCTGGAACGCGCTCTGGCTGAGCATCAGGCCGAGGACGGCGCACACCGCCAGGGCGTAGGGCTCCCAGTGGCCGAGGGCGTGGACGATCCCGTGGTCGAGGAGGTGGGCCGAGCTCTCGGTCAGGGCGGCGACGACCCCGAAGAGGACCCCGGTCGCCGACCCCAGGCAGAGCGACCGCCACCGGGGCGAGGCCCGGGCGACGAGGACGAGGGCCGCGACCGACCCCCCGGCCGCCAGGCCCAACAACACCCACCCGACCGTCGAACCGTGGGGGAACCCCCGGCCCGGGCGCGAGACCCCGAGGAAGAGCCCGAGTCCCAGGACCGTCATCCCCGTCGAGGCCCACTCCACCCGGGAGAGCGCGCGCCCGTCGATGAGGGAGTCGGCGACCAGGGCCATGACCAGCCCGGTGACCAGGAGCGGCTGGACGAGGGCGAGCGACCCGGTTCGCAGCGCGAGGAACTGGAGCCCGTACCCGGCGACGTCGGCCAAATTCCCGACCAGCCAGAGCGGACGCCGGATCAGGTGGCCGATCAGCCCCCACCGCATGGCCATCCCCGCCGGGGCCCGCCGGGCCTCGCGCTGCTGGAGCACCGACGAGGCCGCGTAACAGGCGGCCGAGGCCAGGCAGAGGAGGACGACCCCCAACGGCACGTACGGCCGGTCCCGGGCGAACTCGAGCACCTGGTGGTAGAAGTGCCGGCCCCCGGCCAGGGCCCGGACGACGAACCCGTGATGGGCCGGGGGCGGCCCCCCGGGCGAGGGCACGAGCAGGTCGAAGGCCCGGGCGACCAGGCCGTGGCCGCCGGGCGGGACGGGTGTCGTCGGGACGCGCATCGCCGGCCGCGGACTCTAGGCCCCGCCGCCCCGGCTCGGCCCTCCCCGCCCCCGGTAGCGTCCCCCCCATCGCCCCGCCGACCGACACGCCCCGGACCGATCCCTTCCCCGAGCACCTCCGCCCGGCCCTCGCCCAGCGCGGCCCCCTTCCCCGGGAGGACGGAGGCTGGGCCTACGAGATCAAGTGGGACGGGATCCGGGCCCTGGCCTACCACCGGCCCGGGAGCCTCCGCTTCGAGAGCCGCAACCTCAACGACCTGACCCCCCAGTACCCGGAGCTCCGGGGACTCGGTCAGGCCCTCGGCGACCGGACGGCCGTCCTCGACGGGGAGATCGTCGCCTTCGACGACCGGGGCCTCCCGAGCTTCGAGCGCCTCCAGCAGCGGATGCACATCGGGTCGGCCGAGCGCGTCCGCCTCCGGGCGGCCGACGTCCCCGTGGTCTACGTCATCTTCGACCTCCTCTACCTCGACGGCCGCTCGACCATGGCCCTCCCCCTCCGCGACCGCCGGGCCCTCCTCGACGAGCTCGGGCTGTCGGGTCCGGCCTGGACCACCCCCGGCGTCCACCTGTCCGGGGGGGCGGAGCTCCTGGCGGCGAGCGCCGAGCGGGGGCTCGAGGGGATCGTGGCCAAGCGCCTCGACGCCCGGTACGAGCCCGGCCGGCGGACCGGGGGGTGGGTCAAGGTCAAGAACGGCGACCGCCAGGAGCTCGTGATCGGCGGCTGGCTCCCCGGCCAGGGCCAGCGCCGCGAGCGGATCGGGGCCCTCCTCGTCGGCTATCACGACCCCGACGGAGACCTCCGCTACGCCGGCCGGGTCGGGACCGGGTTCGGGGCGGCCGAGCTCGAGCGCCTCGCCGAGCGCCTTGGCCCCCTCGAGCAGCCCCGGAGCCCGTTCACCGGCCGCCAGCCCCCCGCCGGATCCGTCCACGTCCGCCCGGAGCTCGTCGCCGAGATCGAGTTCGCCGAGTGGACCCGCCAGGGGATGCTCCGCCAGCCGTCCTACAAGGGCCTGCGCGAGGACAAGCCGGCCCGGGAGGTGACGCGCGAGTCCTTGGGCGACGCCGAGGTCGCCGCCGGGTCCGACGGACCCGCCGTACCGTCCCCCCGGGGGCGCCGACGCCCGCGGGCCGCGGCCGCGTCCCCGGACCCCACCGCCCCCGCCCCGGCGGCGCCTTCGGGCGGGGCCGCTCCGGAATATGAGGTGATCAGCGAGACCCCGACCACGGCCGAGGTCGCGGTCGACGGGCGGCGCCTGCGGCTCTCGAACCGGGGGAAGGTGCTCTACCCCGAGGCAGGCTTCACCAAGGGGGAGGTGATCGACTACTACGCGGCGATCGCCCCGGTCCTCGTCCCCCACACCCGGGGGCGGCCGCTGACCCTCAAGCGCTACCCCGACGGGGTCGCGGGGAAGTTCTTCTACGAGAAGCGCTGCCCCGCCCACCGGCCCGACTGGGTGGCCACCGCCCCGATCTGGAGCGGACGGGCCGGCGGGGAGATCGCCTTCTGCCTGGCCAACGACCGGCCGTCGCTGATGTGGGCGGCGAACATGGCCTCGATCGAGCTCCACGTCTCCCTCGCCCTGGCCACCGAGGTCACCCGGCCGACCGCCGTCGTCTTCGACCTCGACCCGGGCGAGCCGGCCGGCCTCGTCGAGTGCGCCCGGGTCGCCCTCTGGCTCCGGGACATGTTCGCCGCCCTCGAGCTCGACATGGTCGTCAAGGGGTCGGGGTCCAAGGGACTCCAGGCCTACGTCCCGCTCAACACCCCGACCAGCTACGCCGAGACCAAGCCCTTCGCCCAGGCGGTCGCCCAGCTCGTCGAGAAGCAGCACCCCGAGCTCGTCGTCTCCCGGATGAGCCGCCAGCTCCGTCCCGGCCGGGTGTTCATCGACTGGAGCCAGAACGACGAGCACAAGACGACGGTCAGCGTCTACTCGCTCCGGGCCCGCCCCCGGCCGACCGTCTCGGCCCCCCTCGCCTGGGCCGAGGTCGAGCGGGCCCACCGGCGCGGGGACCCGGCCGGCCTGTCCTTCGAGGCCGGGGAGATGGAGGCCCGGATCGCCCGGCACGGGGACCTGTTCGCCCCGCTGCTCGACATGCGCCAGGAGCTTCCCCGACTCGGTTGATCCGCCGTTCCGAACCCCACCCCCGGGCGGGACGCGAGCAACGGTGCATTAGGCTGGGTCCCGGCAACCTGAGAGGAGGGCTCACCGGTGGCGCTCGAGAGACGGCGGACGTTCCTGGTCGTGCTGGCCGCGACCTGTGCGGCCGGAGTCGGCGGGGCGGTGCTCGTGGCCGCCGACACCCCGGGGACGGTCCAGGGCTGCGTGAACAACTTCGGGACCTTCCGGGTCACCTCCGACCCGACCGGGTTCAAGGGCCAGGCCTGCCAGTCGCTGAACTTCGAGCACCCGGTGAGCCTCGGTGCGGTCGGGCCCCAGGGGCCGGCGGGTCCGCCCGGGCCTCCCGGGCCGGCGGGGGCGGCCGGAGGCGCCGGAGCGACGGGCAAGCAGGGGCCGACCGGGTCCGGGGCGGCCGGGGCCGGGGAGGCGGCCCCGACGAACTTCATCGCCGGGGCGGCGTTCGCCATGAAGAGCCAGTACTTCGTCCGGGCCGAGGTCGACTGCCCGAAGGGCGACGTCGCCACCGGCGGGTCGGGCGCGGTCGTCTCCCCGCTCGGGGAGTCCCCGGCCGTCGACTCGCCGACCGCCGGGCCGACCGTCGTCGGGGCCAACGGCCACACCGCGGTCGGCTGGCTGGCCGAGGCCCGGAACACGAGCGCCCAGGCGGCGAGCCTCCGGATCACCGTGGTCTGCGCGGGTCCGTCGACCAACGCGAAGGCCGTCGTCAAGCGGACGATCCTCTCCCGCCCGCTCCACCCGACGAACGGCAGGTCGCGCTGACCCGGTCCGGGCGGGTCGGCTTCGCCGGGCGGCGGGCCCCTCGCCGCCGGGTCGGGCCGGGGGCCGCGCTCGCCGTCGCGCTGCTCGGCCTCGGGGCCGCCGGCGGGTGCGGGGACAGCGCGTCGGTCGCCCTCCCGACCCCGACCCCGACCCCGACGTCGACCGCTCCGGCCCGAGCCCCGGGGACCGGACCGGCCATCCCCGGCAACTACGCCGGCCTCGGCGCCTTCGGCGACGACTTCGCCCGTGCCCACCAGGAGTCGGCCGTCACCCGGGGCCGCGGCGTCCCCCTGGTCAGCGGGGTCGTCGTCGACCGGGCCGGCCGGGTCACCGCCTACGAGGTCGAGTTCAACGACCGCCCGGCCCGGTCCGATTACGAGCGCCTCGTCTCGGCCGCCGGCATCTCCGACCTCCCCCGCGACCGGATCACCCTGTCGGTCGCCGCCGACTGCCTCGTCTACGGAAGCCCGGCCCTCAAGCCCCTGATCGGCGTCTCCTACGTCCGGGTGACCACGGTCCCGCGGACGGCGAGCGCCGCCGTCCAGAGCACCGCGGCCCCCCGCTGCTCGGGATAGCGGGTCAGGTTTGCCGGTCGGCCCGGAACCCGGCCTCGAGGAGGGCCGCCGACTGGCGATTGATGTCGGGGTCGTTCAGGAGCACGGAGACCAGGCGGATGCGGCCGCGGCGGGCGGTGGCCACGAGGCAGAGCCCGGCCGCGTCGGTGTCGCCGGTCTTGAGGCCGGTGACCCCCGGGAACCGGGCCCGGAGGAGGGGGTTGTTGTTGTAGAGGTAGAGCTTCCCGCC
>JAXDHK010000286.1:0-5777 GCA_034664545.1 Solirubrobacteraceae bacterium | reverse complement strand
GTCCGGGACGGGTTCGGTGAGCCGGTGGTGATGACGGGCACCGGCCAGGACGTCACCGATCGCCGGCAGGCCGAGGCGACGCTGGCGCTGGCCCACGAGCGGACGCTCGAGTCCTCGCGGCTGAAATCGGAGTTCGTGGCCAACATGAGCCACGAGATCCGGACCCCGCTCAACGGCGTGATCGGGATGAGCGCGCTCCTGCTCGAAACCGAGCTGAGCGTCGAGCAGCGCGAGTACGCCGACGCGGTCCGCTCCTCGGGCGACGCGTTGATGACCGTGGTCGACGAGATCCTCGACTTCTCGAAGATCGAGGCCGGAAAGCTCGAGCTCGACAGCTACCCGTTCGACCTGCGCGAGATGGTCGAGGGTGCGGCGGCCATGCTCGGGCCCGGGGCCAAGGAGAAGGGGCTCGAGCTGATGACGTCGGTCGATCCGCGGCTTCCGGCCGTGGTCGACGGGGACGGGCCGCGCCTGCGTCAGGTGCTGGTGAACCTGATCTCCAACGCGGTCAAGTTCACCGGGGACGGAGAGGTGGTGGTCCGGGTCACCGGCGAGCGTCAGGGCGACGGGGGGGCGAACCTGCGCTTCGAGGTCGCCGACACCGGGATCGGCGTCGAGCGCTCGTCCCACGAGGCCATCTTCGACTCGTTCTCCCAGGCCGACAGCTCGACCACCCGCCGCTACGGCGGCACCGGCCTCGGCCTGACGATCTCCAAGCAGCTGATCGACCTGATGGGCGGGGAGATCGGCGTCGAGAGCACCCCGGGGGAGGGGAGCGTGTTCTGGTTCACCGTGGCGGTCGAGGCCGGGCCGACCGAGGACGAGGCGACCGAGGAGCGCCGGCTCGACGGGGTGCGGGTGCTCGTGGTCGACGACAACGCGACCAACCGGACGATCCTCGAGCGCCAGCTCGCCGGGTGGGGGATGACCTGCGACACGGCTGAGGACCTCGACGGCGGGCTGGCCCTGCTCCGGGCGGCGGCCGAGGCCGGGGACCCGCACCGGCTGGCCGTCCTCGACCACCACATGCCGGGGGGCAGCGGGATCGCGCTGGCCGCGGCCATCAGGCGCGACCCCGGGCTCCGGTCGGTTCGACTCCTCCTGCTGACTTCCTCGGGCAACGGGCGGGCGGCCGCGGCGGCCGCCGGGATCGACGGGTTCGTGACCAAGCCCGTCCGCCGGTCAAGGCTCCTCGGAGAGGCCACGCGCCTCCTGAGCCTGACCGAGCCGGGTCCCGCGCTTGAGGTGTCGTCCCCGGGTGGGCCCGACGAGCCCGAGAGCGGGTGGTCGGGACATACCGTCCTGGTCGCCGAGGACAACACCGTCAACCAGCTCGTCGCGGTTCGACTCCTCGAGAAGCGGGGCTTCCGGGTGGACGTGGCGGCCGACGGGCGCCAGGCGCTCGAGATGCACGAGCGCAGGCGCTACGACGCGATCTTCATGGACTGCCAGATGCCCGAGCTCGACGGCTACGAGGCGACCGGCGAGGTCCGCCGCCGGGAGGGGGCCGAGCGCCACACGCCGATCATCGCCATGACCGCCAACGCGATGAAGGGGGACCGGGAGCGGTGCCTGCGCTCGGGGATGGACGACTACGTCGGTAAGCCCCTGGCCGCGGATCGTCTCGACGAGGTCCTCGAGCGAGTTCTGTGGCTGCGCGACCGGCCGCCGGTGAGCCGACCCGGCGGGCGCCCGGCCGAGGAGCCCTGCGTCGAGCCGCCGCCACCCGTGCTCGACCCGGAACGCCTGGCCGAGATCTGCGACGGCGACGGGGAGATCCGCCGGCAGCTGATCGGAATGTTCCTCTCCGACGCCCGGGCCGGGATCGCGGCGCTGGCCGGGGCGCTGGCCGCCGGGGACGCGGCCGCCGCCCGGGCGGCCGCCCACTCCCTGAAGGGAAGCTCGGGGGCCGTCGGCGCCGACCGGCTCTCGTCGCATGCTCGTCGACTCGAGGCCGCCGTCGTCGCCGGGCGGCTGCTCGACGCCGCGCGCGAGCAGGCAGAGCTCGAGCGGGTCTGGGAGCTGACGGTGGCTGCCCTCGACCTCGGGCCGCCCGCCGGAGTCGGCGTCAGGCCGACTTGAAGACGAGCGCGTCGGCTTGACATGCGCCGATGCACATGACAACATGAAGGCATGAGCGAGGCGCATGCCGTCACCTCGGCCACTCCGATCAGAACCGAGGACGCCCACCGGATAGCCCGGCTGATGGCCGGGTTGGGGACGGCGAGCCGGGTCCGGATCCTCGGGCGCCTGCGGGAGGGGCCGTGCTCGGTCGGCGAGCTGACGCTCGCCGTGGAGATGGCCCAGCCGGCGGTCTCCCACCAGCTGCGGATCCTCCGGGACCTCGGGCTCGTGGTCGGCCGGCGCGACGGGCGCCACACGATCTATGGCCTGCACGACTCGCACGTGGCGATGCTGCTCGACGAGTCGCTGCGCCACGTCGCGCACCTCCGGGCGGCGGCCCCCGAGACGCCGTGGGCCCCGCCCAGCAACGACAACGGACGAACAGACAGGAGCACCATGACCGACGAGCACGCCCACGAGGGGCCGCACGCCCACGAGCACGACCACGACGGCGAGGTTCACGCCCACGCCCACACGGCCCACGAGCACGAGCACGTCGAGCACGCGCACGAGCACGAGCACGACGGGGAGGTCCACGTCCACCCGCATCCGCACGAGGCGGGGCTCGAAGAGGTCCACGAGCACCAGCACTGAGGGAGCCGGGTGCCCGGCCCTGCGCGCCCCCGGGCGCGCGGGGTGGGGCCACCGCGGCGCAGGCGCGGCGACCGACGGGATCAGGCCCGGGCCCCGGCCCAGGCGAGGAGGATCTCGACGTCGCGGGGCGTGATGCCGACCGCCGGCTCCGTGCTCGCCAGGAGGGTGGGTGCGATCGCCGCCTCCCGGGCGGCCGCCCAGCCCCGGCATTCGTCGTCGTGGGCGTCGTCGATCCAGGCGAGCGGGCGCCGGCCGGCATGGCGCTCGATGGCGTCGAGCTTCCAGTGGGCGCGGCGCCGGTCGGGCCGGGGGGCGAGACCGACTACGGGCAGCGGACCCGGGAGCCCGAGCAGCCGGGGGAGGTGTTCGTTAGCGCGCTCCTCCCACCCCGTGCACCAGACGAGGTCGAATCGGCCACCCAGGATTTGCAGGTCCCGGGGGGCCGTGGCCGAAAGAAGGTGAGGCAGTCCATCGATCGAGTGAAAAGTGCCGTTTGGCGGCTCGGAGACCGGGAATCCGAAGAGGGAAATCACGCCGTCGACGTCAAGGAAGAGCAAAGGACGCCGTTGTGTTCGCAACTTCTTCTGCATTAAGCCAGATAAAGATTGGCTCAGATCGGTCTACGGGGTCGTGGTTGATCGCTAGTCTGGCCGGACAGCGAGCCGCGAATCAAGTGCGAGCCGCCGGCTGCCGATAGGACAAGCAGCCCGCGCTCATCCCGCCTTGTGCCCGGTGCCCCCCCGCTGATCTATGACGCTTCAACTCGGCATACTGCTCGCGCTCCTCTGCGCTTTTGTGACGAACCTCGCGTTCTTCTACAAGCACCGGGGTGCCTGTGAGGTTCCCCCGGTGTGCGTCCGCCACCCGTTGCGGACCGCCCGTTCACTGCTCCGGTCGGGCTGGTTCGCGCTCGGCCTGGTCATCGCCGTCGGGGCCTGGATCCTCCACGTCGGGGCCATGGCGATGGCCCCCCTCTCCGTCGTCCAGGTCGTGCTCGCCGGGGGCGTCGTGATGATCGGGATCATGGCCGAGCGCATCTTCGGCTTCAAGGTCGGCCGGCGCCAGTGGATCGGCTTGGCCCTGACCGCGGCCGGTCTGGTCGCCCTGGCCGTCACCGTGCCCGCCAGCCACGGGGCCCACTCGGCCTTCTCGGTCCCGGCGATGATCACCTTCGAGGCCGTCCTCTTCGGGATCGGTGGACTCCTCATCATGGGTCCCCAGGCCGGGGCCCGGGCCGAGCACCACGGGACGATGCTGGGCGCGGCGGCCGGAATCCTCTTCGGGGTCTCCGACGTCTCGATCAAGGCGCTCACCGGGATCGTCGGCACCCACGGCGTGGTCGGGCTCGTCAGCCCATGGTTCGGTGTGGCGGCCGCGGCCTCGGTCATCGCCTTCTACGCCTCGGCGCGGGGCCTGCAGGACGGCGAGGCCGTGCCGGTGATCGCCGTGACCGGCGCCGCCGCCAACATCTCAGCCATCGCCGGGGGCATCCTCGTCTTCGGGGACCCGCTTCCGGGCGATGCTCTCGGCATCGTCGTCCAGGCCCTGGGGCTGGTCCTGGTGATCGTCGCCTCGGCGATCGCACCCGCCCCGCTGCGCTCCGCCCGGGATTCGTCCCTGGGCGCGGCCGCCGCCGCCTAGCAGCCCGGTCCGGCGCCACGCGGCTGGCTACTCGCCTGGCGGGTCCTGCGACTGGCCGCCGAGCGCTCCCGAGGCCGCCGGGGGACACCCGACACGAAGCTCAGCCGTGCCCCGGGGCCGCGCTGCTCGTTCGCCTCCCCGCCGGCCTGACCCTCGGGACGCCGGAGGCTCCCGTCGCCGGGACCCTGCTACCATCCGCCGCCGCATGCCGACTACCTCACAGCTGGTCCGAAAGGGCCGCAAGCCACCGAAGAAGAAGCTCTCGACCCCGGGCCTCAAGTCCGGCAAGGGGCGCAAGAAGAAGGTCGCGGCGCCCCAGCGGCGCGGCGTCTGCACGCGTGTGTACACGACCACGCCGAAGAAGCCGAACTCCGCCCTGCGCAAGGTGGCCCGGGTGCGCATCACCGGGTCGATCGAGGTCACCGCCTACATCCCGGGCGAGGGCCACAACCTCCAGGAGCACTCGGTCGTGCTCGTCCGCGGCGGCCGGGTCAAGGATCTCCCGGGCGTCCGCTACAAGGTGGTCCGGGGAACGCTCGACGCCGCCGGCGTCAGCGACCGCAAGAAGGCGCGCTCGCAGTACGGCGTGAAGAAGCCCTAGCCTCCGTCGATGCCCCGCCGCGCCCCAGCCCAGCTTCGTCCGGTCGAGCCCGACTCGATCCACCGGTCACGCCTCGTCCAGCAGGTGATCAACAAGGTCATGCTCGACGGCAAGAAGTCGACCGCCGAGCAGATCGTCTACGACGCCCTGGCGATCCTGGCCGAGAAGAGCGGCAAGGACCCGGTCGTCGCGCTCGAGGAGTCGATCAAGATCCTCACCCCCGCGCTCGAGGTCCGCTCCCGCCGGGTCGGCGGGGCCACCTACCAGGTTCCGGTCGAGGTCCCGGCCCGCCGGGCCCGGACGCTCGCCGTCCGGTGGCTGGTCGAGTTCGCCCGCAACCGGCGCGAGAAGACCATGGCCCAGCGCCTGGCCAACGAGCTGCTCGACGCCCAGTCCCAGCAGGGCGGGGCCTATAAGCGCAAGGACGACATCTTCCGCATGGCGCAGGCCAACAAGGCCTTCGCCCACTACCGCTGGTAGCCGCGCCCCTCGGCTGACGGGCTCCGGCTTAGCCGGTCCGGTCTGAGGCCTCCGCGCGGTCGCCCGCCTCCCCGGGGCCGCCTTCGGTCGGCGTCCGGGCCGAAGCCCCGGGTCCGTCCGCCGGACCCGGTTGCGCCGCGTCTCGCGCCGCGGCCGCCGTCTCGGCCTCGAGCGTGACCACCCCGGCCGGGAGCCTCCACCGCCGCCCGGTCGCCTCCGCCGGCGCCGGCCAGTCGCCGTGCGCGTCGAAGTAGGTACGCGCCGACTCCTCCTCCCCCCGGTCGGCATCTCCCCGGGCCCCGATCCGGTAGAGCGCGTTGAGCAGGAGCACCGCCAG
>JAXDHK010000285.1:0-5522 GCA_034664545.1 Solirubrobacteraceae bacterium | reverse complement strand
CGAGGTCGCCGACGCCAGGGTCGGGGTCGGCCACTTCCGGGTCCTGGACCTGGCCGCCGGGGCGCTGGTCGCCATCCTCGTCGGGGCGGTGGTCTGGCGGCGCCCGAGCCTCGTCGCCGAGCGGGGGGACCGGGGGGCCGGGAACTGGGTCTGGCCGGGCCTGGCCGTCCTCGTGACCGGGTGCTGGCTGCTGCCGGCGGTATTCCGCGACGAGAGCATCGGCCACGCCCTGTTCGTGATGTGGTGGCACCTCCAGTTCGTCTACGGGGACTTTCTGGCCACGGTGGGGGGCCGGACGCCGCTCGTGGACTACAACGCCGAGTACGGGTCGCTGCTGCCGCTGGCGCTGGCCGGGCCCCTCCGGGTGCTGGGCCCGTCGGTCGGGTCGTTCACGGTGCTGATGACGATCCTGACCCTGGGGGCGCTCATGGCCGTCGAGCGGGCGCTGGCGCTGATCAGCCGGAGCGAGCGGGTCGCCCTCGCCGCGTACCTCCCGTTCCTGGCCACGAGCCTCTTCACCGACTACCGGGGCCCGGGGGAGCGGTTCTACTTCGCCAACTACTACGGGGTGTTCCCCCTGCGCTACCTCGGGCCCTACCTCCTGCTCTGGCTGTGCGTGCGCCACCTGCGGGGCCTGCGCCCGCGCCACCCGGGGTGGATCTTCGTGGTCGGGGGGCTGGCCACGCTCAACGACGTCGAGTTCGGCCTTCCGGCGCTGGCCGCGGCCGTCCTGGCCGTCGCGGCGGGGGCGCCCCGGGCCGAGCCGGCGCGCCGGTGGCTGGTGCCCCTGGCCCGGGCCGTGGGCCTCGGGGTGGGCGGGGCGGTGGTTGGCGTCGTGGTCGTGCTCTGGCTGCGGACGGGTCGGCTGATCGAGCTCGGGCGCCTGACCCGGTACGCCCAGCTCTTCGGCCGGGCCGGGTTCGGGGAGGTCTCGACGCCGACGGTCGGCCTGCACCTGGTGATGTACGCGACATTCGCGGCGACGATGACGCTGGCCGGGGTGCGCCACCGGCGCGAGGCCCCCGACCGGGCCCTGACCGGGGCGCTGGCCTTCGCGGGGGTCTTCGGGTTGGGCGCCGGGTCCTACTACATGGGCGGGTCGAACCCGAGCCAGCTGATCGGGGTCTTCTCGGCCTGGGCCCTCGGGGCGTCGCTCCTGGCCGTGCTCGGGGTGAGGGCGATCGCAGCCCGGCGGCTCGACCCGACCGTCCGGACGCCGGTCTTCGGGGTGGCTGCCGGCCTGGTCATGTTCGGCCTGATGGCGACGGGGCTGACCCAGATCCCGGCGCCGTGGACGCAGGTCGAGCGGATCGGGACCCGGTCGAAGGCCCAGCCCTACGACCGGACGGCGGCGACGGCGTTCGTCCGGCGAACGGCCGGGCCGGGCGAGCGGGTCGTGGTGCTCGAGGGGCTCGGGCCGGTGATCGCCAACCGGGCCGGGGTGGTGAACGTGTCGCCCTACAGCGAGGTGTGGGCGGTCTGGAGCCGGGAGCAGCTCGCCGAGATCGTCGGGGCCCTGCGCCGGGCCCACGGGACCCGCTTCTACCTGGGACGGGCCGGGGCGGACCCGGGGATCGCCGCGGCACTGGGGGCGGCGGGGTTCGCCAGGGTGGCCTACGACGCGCCGAGTGAGCTGACCGAGTTCCGGCTGGCCGGTACATGACCGGGGCGGTGATCCTCCACCAGCTGCTGCTGGCGGCGGGGGTGGCCAGCCTGGGCGGGGCGGGCCTGCGCCTGGCCTCGACCCTCGCCCCGGGGGGACTCGAGCGCGTCCTGGCCGGGTTCACCTTCGGGGCGGCCGCCGCCGGGCTCGAGGCGCTCGTCCTCGGCCTGGCCGGGCTGGGTGGGGACGCGGCGGCCCTGACGCTGGCCGGGCTCGGGACCTACGCGGTGGCCCGAACCCTCGTCCCCGGGCCGGAGCTCCCGGTCGGGGCCGAGCTGGCCCGGTGGCTGCGGACGTCGGCGCCCCCGGTCGTGGCGGGGGTCGGGGCCGGGGCGGCGATCGTCGTGGCCTGGGCCGCCTGGCAGGTCCGGCATCCGCTGATCGGCCCGGACGCGCTGACCTACCACCTGCCGATCGCCACGGCCTGGGTCCAGAACGGGCGGCCGGGGAGCCTGGTCAGCGTGCTCGACGGCTTCCCGTTCGGGAGCTACCCGCTGACCAACGAGCTCCTCGTGGCCTGGGCCCTGGGCATCTCGCGGGGGTGGGTGGCGGTGTCGATCTGGTCACCGGTCCTGTTCGTCGGGGTGGTCCTCGGGGGATGGGTGGCCCTGCGCGAGCTGGGCGTCGACCCGTTCGAGCGGGTGCTGGCGGTGATCGCGGTCTGCGTGCCCCCGCTGATGGTCGGCCAACTCGGAGCGCCGTACACCGACATCGCGGCGCTGGCCTGGCTGGCGATCGCCGGGGGCCTGGCCTGCGCGGCGCGCCGGCAGCCGGGCCTCGTCTACCCGGCCGTGGTGGCGGCGGCCCTGTGCGTGGGGACCAAGACGACCCCGGCCGTCCTCGTGCTGGCGCTCGGGGTGATGGCCCGGCGACCGCTCCGGGCCGGACGTCCGGCCGGCCTGGCCTGCGCCCTCGGGGTGGGGGTGGCGGTCGGAGGGATCTGGGCGGTCCGCGACCTGATCGACCACGGGTCGCCGCTCTGGCCCCTGGCGGCGGCGCCGTGGGGCGACCCGGTACCGGCGGCCTTCCGGGCGCTCCAGGCCCGCTTCCTCGACCATCCGCGCCACCTCCTCGGGGCCTACTGGCGCGATTACCTGGCCGTCCTGGGGGGCGGTGCGGTGTTGCTTGGGAGCGGCATCGCCCTGCCGCTGGTCCGGCGCTCACGGGCGGCCCTGGGTTCGGCCGGGGCGGCTGCCCTGGCCCTGCTCGCGTGGGGCGTCGCCCCGTACACGGGCCTCGACACGTTCGGGGCGGCGGGGGCGATCGCCAACACCCGGTACCTGCTGCCGGCGATGGCGGCATGCGCGGTGGCGACCGCGGTCAGCGCCGTGGGAGCGGGGCCGGGCCTGCGGTGGATCGTGCGGGGGGCGCTGGTCGGGTCGATCGCCTACTCGGTGGTCAAGACGGCGGCCTTCGGACCCCTGCGCCCGTCGCTGGGGACGCTGGTCGCGGCGGCCGGGGCGGGTGTCGTCGCGGCCGGGGTGTGCCGGGTCCGGCCGCTCGGGGTCGACCGCCGGGTGGTCGCCGGCCTGTTCGGGGCGGCCGGAGTGGTGGGCCTGGCGTTCGGGGCCCACGGGTACGTGGGGCGGTACCTGGCGGCCGACAACCCACCGGACCGGGCGCTCTACGCCCTGCCGGCGGTGTCGCGGGGGACGGTGTCGATCGCCTCGTTCCCGGGGGTCTTCGTCCTGCTGCGGGGGGACCGCCTCGAGCACCCGGTCGGCCTGATCGGGCCCCGGGAGGGGTGCGGGGCGATCCGGGCGCGCCTGGGCCGGGGGCCGGTCGCGGTGGCGAGGCAGCCGGAGAGCGCCGGGCGCAGGCGGGTGGTCCGGTGCCTGAAGGGGGTTCATGTGGTCGGGGTCGGGCCGTTCGTCGATGTCTACGCGTGAGGTCTTCGCGTGATCCGACCCGCGCCCGCGGGGCCGGCTGGCGCCGTCCTGGCGGTCGTGGTCCGGATCACGCTTCGACAGCTGCTTTCCGGGGGCGGGGCTCTGGAGGCGGGTCTCAGGGGGCGGAGGGGGCCGGGGGGTCGGGCGGTGATCGGCCGGGGGGCGCGGAGGGTGCCGGGGGAGCCGGGCGGTGCCCGGCCGGGGGCTCCGGGACGGCGGGGGGGTCATGGGGCGGGGACCGGCAATTGGTGGTCGGGGTCGGGTGCTGCCGGCGTCGGGCGGCGGAGGGGACTGACCGCGAGCATCAGGGCGGCGCCGGCCGCCGAGTAGGCGGCGAGGAGAACCAGGGGGGTGGTGGTCGCCTCGCCGTGGAAGTAGGCGTAGTCCCGGAGCAGGTCGATCGTCGCGCGGGGCGGGAGGACGCCGCCGACGACCCGCCAGGCGTCGGGGAGGAGCTCGGGCGCGGTCAACCCCCCCGAGGTCGCGAGCAGGCCGATCAGGACGAACCCGCCGAGTCCGAGGATGAGGCCGGCTTCGCCGCCGAGGAGGCCGTTGTAGAGGGTCGAGATCGACATCACGGCGAAGATCGTCAGGGCCAGGACGGCGCCGGTCTCGACCGTGCTCTGCCTGTAGACCCCGATGTGCCGGGAGTACAAGGCCAGGACGGACCCGGCGAGGATGCCGAAGACGGCGAGGATCAGGATCCGGGCCAGCGCCGCCCGGGGGCCGAGTCTGACGCTCGCGACCCGACCCTCGAGCCGCCAGGCGCCGACCACCGAGCCGATCGTCGCCACGAGGGCGAGGAAGAGGGCCGACTCGCCGCCGCTGTCGTCCGCGGGGAGCGGGGCGACGTCGGTGAGCTCGGATCGGGGGGCGTGCTGCTTGTCGGTCCGGGCGAAGATCGGCGGGAGGGCACCGGCGAGGGTGGGGCTGGCGGCGCCGGCGACCAGCACGCGGTCGAGGTTCGGGTCCGGCACGTACGCTCCGTAGACCTTGCGCTCGCCGATCAGGGCCCGAGCCTCGGCGGGCGTGTCCACGCGCCGGGCGGCGAGCTCCGGGGTCGCGTCGAAGCGCTTGACGAGCCCGTCGATCGCCGGCCCCCGTCCGACGACCGCCACCGGAACGTCGCGGGGCTTCGGAGAGTGGAAGGCACCGAGGAGGAGGGCGGTGAGGAGCAACTCGACGAGGGTGACCCCGACCACGACCTCAACCGACTTTGCCGACATCAAACTGCCTCCGAACCCTGGCTTCCTTGGTCGTACGGACCCTACGCCGGTCACCGGACGGATGCCAACACACTCACACCGTGGCCTCACTGACCGTGGGGGTTCGGGCCCGGGGCGGCTACCGGGAGGTCCGGTCCATCCTGGTCCTCGCCGGCGGGACCCGCGACGAGGACGTCGACTCCGACCAGCGGTGGGAGCCCGAGCTCTCCGCGATCCCGACCATCCGTGGCACCTCCGGACCTCGGCGGCGTCCTCGGCCGCTCAGGTGAAGCTGCTCGACGGGGTCTTCTACAGTCCCGGACCGTGAACGCGCTGGCCTCCCTGCGCGCCCGACTGGGCGAGCTCGCCGATCTGGGGGCGCTCCGGCGGCTGGCGGTCTGGGACCAGCGGGTGATGATGCCGGGCGAGGGCGGATCGGGGCGGGCGCAGCAGCTGGCGACGCTCGAGCGCCTGGCGCACGACCGGGGTGCGGCCGGGGAGATCGGGGAATGGCTCGAGGCGTGCGAGGCGGCCGACGGGGAGCTGACCGACCTCGACCGTGACGTCGTGCGCCTGGCCCGGCGCGACTGGGAGCGCATCCGGCGGGTGCCGGTCGAGCTCGCCGCCGAGCGGGCGGCGGCGCACGCGGAGGGGGAGGCGGCGTGGCGGGCGGCGCGGGCGGCGGGCGACTTCGGGGCTTTCGCGCCGGCGCTCCGGCGGAATGTCGGGCTGGCCCGGGCCTACGCGGCCGCGGTCGCGGTCGAT
>JAXDHK010000284.1:0-3220 GCA_034664545.1 Solirubrobacteraceae bacterium | reverse complement strand
GCAGGCCGCCCGCCGGATCAGGAGGCCCCCGCCGACCCGCCCGGGAACCGGCTCCGGCGGGCAGGCCAGACGGGCGGCCTCGGCGGGTCCGAGCTCGGGCGAGACGAAGCAGCGGACCCGGCCCCAGACGAGGTCGGCCGGCGCCCGGACGGACCCGCCCTCGTCGAGGCGGGCGGCGATCGCCCCCCGGGGCATGAGGTCGTCGGCGTCGAGGAAGGCGATGTGGGTGCCCCGGGCGGCGGCGATCCCGGCGTTGCGCGCCGCCGCCGGCCCGGCGTGCTCGCGCTCGAGCAGCCGGACGTCCGGGGCGTAGGACCGGGCCACCGAGGCGCTGGCGTCGGTCGAGCCGTCGTCGACGACCACGACCTCGACCGCCGGGCCCTCCTGGGCGAGGGCGCTCTCGATCGCCTCGGCGAGATGTCGTGCCCCGTCGTAGACGGGAATGACCACGCTGACCAGGGTCATGCCGCCGCCGGCGACCCGAGCAGGCGATCGAGCTCGACGGCGGCCTCGCGCGGGGCGCCCCCGAGCTCGAGGACGTAGGCCGGGAGCCGGCGGGCGAGGTCGGCGAGGGGCGCGAGCACGGCGCCGTTGTCGCCCGCCAGCTGGAGGATCGTCGTCGGCGCCAGCGCCCGAAGGGCCTCGCCGCCCGAGCAGGGATGCAGGCGGGTGACCCCGGTGGCCACGATCCGGGGGACGACCAGCATGTCGACCCCGATCGCCCGCGCCATCCGCTCGGGCCAGCGCCCGGTCAGCTCGACCACCCGCTTGCGGGGCTGTCGGCTCCCCCCGGAGGGGACCGCCGCCGCTGCCGCCGCCAGGCCGGGGAGCAGCTCGAGGCTCCGGGGCGCGAGCTTGGCCGTCCCGTAGAGGGGATGGGCGACCCCGGTCGGGATATCGAGCAGGACGTAGTCGTCCCCGGCCGCCGTCATGCCGGCCTCGACGCACGCGACCGCCGTGGTCGACTTGCCGGAGCCCCCGGCGCCGATCAGGAGCGCCCCCCGGTGGGCCCCGGCGACCGCGGCCCCGTGGACGAGCACTCGCCGCGGAGGAGCGGCCAGGCTCCAGTGGAGCAGCGTTCGCAGCGGAGCCGCCCGCTCCCACCAGGGCACCCGGTCGGGCGAGAGGACCCAGAGGACGCCGTGGGAGCGTCGGCGGGAGTACACCGAGACGGCGCGGAAGTCGTCCTCCGGGGCGAGCAGGTCGCCGTGGAAGAGAGCCCGGGCGTCGTCGCTCCCGCCGGCGATCTCCCCCCGGGCCCGGACGTCGCCCGGCGCCCAGGGAAACCGCGGGGGATGGACTCCGGAGGTCGCGGTGTCGAAGAGATCGATCGTCACCTCGGCCTCCCCGGCCGGATCGGGGTCCCGAGCGTGCTCGAGGGCGGGGAGCAGGAGCTCGAGGAGCGCGGTCCCGGCGCCTCGGATCCGCAGGGAGGTCCCGCCGAGCACGAGGCGCCGCTCGACGGCGACGGTGGCCTCGAGTGCCGCGGCCGCGGCCGAGCAGAACGCGTCGAAGCCGGCCCGGGCCGGCGAAGGCGAAGGCGATGGCGATGGCGATGGCGAGCCGGTCGCCCCCGCGCCGTTCACCCCGACGGTGAGGGTTGTCCGTCCGGGGCGGGCGCCGGCCATCCGGCGGCGGCGTCGACCTCGTGGATGGGGTCGAGCATGAGGAAGTACTGCATGTCGGTGTAGCGCTCGAGCACCGGGCCGACGAACCCCGCCGATTCCAGGGGGGTGCCGGCGTCCGGGCGACCGGGGGACGGGGGTCCGGGGCCGCTGACCAGGAGGTCCTCGGCCAGGAGCTCGGAGGCCAGGCATTCGACCGCGGCGACGACCTCGGCCTCCTGGGCCGGGTGGCGCGCGGCGAGGGCGGCGGCGGCGCCCGCCACCGAGCCCTCGCGCAACAGCAGCGCCCAGATCTCGGCACCGCTCTCGCGGAGGCTGAAGTAGGCGCCGGTCGCCAGGTGGATGACCAGCGTCTCGCCGTCGATCGTCTCGTGGACGACCCGCTCGGGATCAAGGTGCAGTCGGGTCATCGATCGGGACCTGAACCGACAATATAGAAGCGGCGTCAATGGATCTTCGGTCGCTCGTCATCGCGCTCGACCTGCCGGTGCCGGTATCCGGCGGCGGCGATCTGCGGACCCGGTCGGTCATCGAGGCGCTCGGCCGGCTGGGTCCGGTGGGGGTCTTCGGGGTGCGCCCACGCCCGGGGGAGCCCTCGCCCGTGCCGGGCCTGACGGCCTGGCGGAGCTCGACGGACCGGCGGCTGCTCGACCCGCGCGCCCAGGCCGAGGCGTCGCTGGGGTGGCTGGGCCGAGCGGACGGCCATCCGGGGGACCGGTGGTGGTCGGACCTCGCTGCCGCCGAGCTGACCCGTCTCGCCGGGGAGCTCGAGCCCGACCTGATCGTCGTCGAGGGCCTCTGGGTCGCGGGGTACGGCGAGGCGATCCGCGGCCCGGGCCGGCACCTGGTCCTCGACGCCCACAACGCCGAGTCGGCGCTGCTCGGGGATCTCCTCGACTCCAGGGGCGGGCACCTCCCGGTGGCGGTGGCGACCCGGATCGGGGCGAGAGTCGGTCGGCGGGAGGCCGCGGCTGTGGCGGCGGCCGACCAGACGTGGGCGCCCAGCCGCCGCGACGCCGCCGCCCTCGCCGCGGCCCACCCGGCCGGGTCCGACCGGATCCACGTCGTCCCCAACGGGATCCCCGTCGACGCCTACCGCGGACCGCCGGCCGGGCGCCGTGGGCGGGTGATGATCTACCCGGCGAGCTTCGCCTACCCGCCCAACCGGGAGGCCGCCCGCCGCCTCGTCGGTGGGTTGCTTCCCGTCGTGCGGGGCGCGGTGGCCGACGCGAGGCTCCTGCTCGTCGGTCGGGACCTCCCCGAGGAGCTCGGCCGGGCAACCGGCGTCGAGGCTCCGGGCTGGGTCCCCGACATGCTCCCCTACCTCCACCGGGCGTCGGTGATGCCGGTCGCCCTGCGCGAGGGGGCCGGGACCCGGCTCAAGGTGATCGAGGCGTTCGCGGCCGGGGTGGCGGTGGTGAGCACGGCGAAGGGGGTCGAGGGCCTCGACGTCCGGGACGGGGAGCACGTCGTCCTCGCCGAGTCCGACGCCGACCTCGCGGCCGGGGTGCTCCGCCTCTGGGCCGACGACCGGCTCCGGGCTCGGCTGACGGCGAGTGGCCTGGCGTTCGCGCGGGAGCGCCACGGCCCCGACG
>JAXDHK010000283.1:0-3052 GCA_034664545.1 Solirubrobacteraceae bacterium | reverse complement strand
GTCAGCAGCAGGATCCGCTCGGCCGGGACCCCCCCGGCAATGAGCCAGGCGACCCGGGAGCACAGGGTCGTCGTCTTGCCCGTCCCCGCCCCGGCCAGGATCAGGAGCGGCCCCCCGGCGTGGGTCGCCGCCGCCCGCTGCTCGGGGTTGAGCTCGGAGAGCCACGGCTGGGCGTCGGGCTCGGTGAGCTGGGCCTGATCGAACACGTGTTCGACGACAGTAGGGGTCCCCCCGGACGCCGCGCACGCCGCCTTGCATCAGGTCCGGCCCGACACCGGTCCGGCCGGGCACCGTCCGTCCGCGCGCCGCGTCCGCCCGGGCCCAGCCCCCGGGTCCGGCTCAGGGCGGGCGCACGCGCCGGTCGGGCCGGTGGCTCCCGGGGATCGGGTGCGGGGCCCGCCCGACCCGAGCCGCCGGGCTCCGGCTCAGGGCAGGCGCACGCGCTGGCCGGGCCGGAGGCTCCCGGGAATCAGCTGTGGGTTGAGGCGGAGGAGGTCGGCCAGCCCGGCCTGCTCTCGGGAGGCGATCGAGAGCAGCGTCTGACCCGGCCGGACGATCCAGTACCGGGCGTGGAGTCGGGGCGCTCCTGCGGCCACGGCGACCTTGGGCGCTGACCCGCCGGTCGTCGTCGAGACGATCATGGCCACCGCCGCGGCCACGGCCAGCAGGCTGCCGACGGCGACGCATCGAGCCCGTCCGATGTGGTTGTAGCCGGCTGCCGGCGCCCGTCCCCGCCGCCCGTCGGCCCCCACCCCCCGGGGCTCGCGCCTCGCCCGCACGGGCGCCGCCGCCCTCGGTCCGGCCACCGGATCGGGTCCGGGCGCGTCCTTGGGTCCTGCCGCGTCCGATCCGGCCGCCTTCGATCTGGCCGCCGCGTCCGTTCCGGCCGCCGCCGTTGGCCTGGCCGCCCCGTTCGGCCCGCGGTCGGCTCGTGGGCTCGTCGTCTCTCGCCGCGCCGTCGCCCTCGTCGTGGCCGCCACCTCCGGCTGGACGGCCCCCGCCCCGGTCGGCGGCGCCGCCGCGACGTCGGGCTCGCCCGGCCGGGCGGCGGGCGGAATCAGGGGTGGGCGCGGCTTGGTCGTGGCCATGGCCGAGGCGACCTACCCGCAACCACCGGCTCTCTAGCGTCGACTCGCGTCGGGCAGGCGGCGGGCGTGACGGTACATGCCGAGCCAGGGATCGGCCTCGTCGAGGCGGGCCCCGATCGTCGTGATCGTCCACCCGTCGGGCCGGAGGCCCGGGTCGGATAGCTCCTCCCAGTGGAGGGGCGTCGCGACCGGGGCGTTCGGCCGGGCCCGGACGCCGTAGGCGGCAATCGCGTGCTGGGCGTAGGCGTTGCGGTTGACGTCCAGGTAGATCCGCTCGCCCCGCTCGGCCGTGTGCCACTCGAGCGTCAGCTCGTCCGGGTTCTCGGCGACCATCTCCTCGGCCAGGGCCCGGGCGAGCCGATGGACCTCGGGGAAGGACGGCCCCCGGCGGAGGGGTGCGACGACGTGGATCCCCCGGGACCCACTGGTCATGGCGTACGGACACAGCCCGACCCCCCGCAGCCGGTCGCCGACGGCCCGGGCGGCGGCGCGGACCTCGGCGAAGCGCTCGTGCGACGGGTCGAGGTCGACGATCAGCCGGTCCGGCCGGTCGGGCATGTCGGCCCGGGACGGGAAGACGTGGGGCTCGACGACGTTCTGGGCGGCCAGGTAGACGAGCGTCGCCGCCTCGCCGACGACCACCTGGGTCACCGTCCCGCCCTTCTTCGGGACCTCCACCCGGTCGATCCAGTCGGGGAAGTGGCGCGGGGTCGCCTTGATGAAGAAGCCCGGCCGGTCGATCCCCCCCGGATAGGACCGCATCGCCAGCGGCCGGTCGCGGACGTGGGGGAGCATCGCCGGGGCGACCCGCTCGTAATGGCGGGCCAGGTCGAGCTTGGTCAGCCCGGCGGCCGGAAACAGGACCTTGTCGGGATGGGTCACCTCGACCCGGCGGTAGCCGACCCGCAGCTCGGTGGTCATCGCTCGCGCACGACCTCCCCGGCCGCCTTGTCGTCCCGGAGCCCGAGGAACCGCGGATGGCGCAGGAGCCCGTCCGGCGTCCATTCGGTGAACCCGACCGCGGCCACGAGATCCGGGCGGACCCAGGTGATGCCCGGGGTCCTCGGGAGCCGTTCCGGGTCGGCGAAGGGTGAGCTCGCCCGCGACCGGCGGCCCAGGCGGTCGGCCAGGTCGGCCAGCGTCGCCCGGTCGAAGCCGGTCCCGACCTTCCCGGCGTAGCGCAGCTCCCCGCCGTCGTAGTGGCCGACCAGGAGCGCCCCGAGGTGCTCGCGGGACCCCCGGGGGGCGGTGAAGCCGCCGATCACGAGCTCCTGCCCGTGCTCGCACTTCAGCTTCAGCCAGTCCCCCGACCGCGCCCCCGCGTACGGGCTGTCCGCGCGCTTGGCGATCAGCCCCTCCCACCCCCGGCGGCAGGCCACGGCGAAGAACGCCTCCCCGTCGCCGTTGCGGTGCGGGGTGTACCGGAGTGGCTCGGTGAACTCGATCGCCTCCCGGAGCAGCCGCTTGCGCGTCCGGAGCGGGAGCCCCCGGACGTCGACCCCGTCGAGCCAGAGGATGTCGAACGCGTAGAGGTAGACCGGAGTCCACCGGCGCCCGCGTCCGGCCAGGCGCGTGAAGCTCGTCCGGTTCCCGTCGAAGGCGACGACCTCCCCGTCGATCGCGAACCGCCGGGTCGCCTGGCCGGCCACCGGCCCGACGAGCTCGGGATAACGGGAGTCGAGGCCGAGGTCGTTGCGCGAGCGCAGCCGGACGTCGTCCCCGTCGCGGATGGCCACGCACCGGACGCCGTCGAGCTTGCGCTCGAAGATCCACCCCGGATCGGAGAACGGGCGGTCGGTCAGCGTCGCCTTCATCGCCGCCGCTCCCGACGGCGGCCCGCCCGGGCGCACGAGCCGGCGCTCGGCGGCGCTCAGCTGCTCAAGCGGCGGCATCTCGACCGGATACCCGCCGCCCGACCCGCCAATCCCCCGCCGGTTTTTCGGCCTCCGGTCGGGGGTACCCGA
>JAXDHK010000282.1:0-2565 GCA_034664545.1 Solirubrobacteraceae bacterium | reverse complement strand
TTGCTCGGTCGCTTGCGCTTGGTCTGGGCCACTTCAAGAAGATACCTCCGCACGACCCGGAGCCGCGCCCGCGGGGCCGGCTGGCGCCGTCCTGGCGGTCGCGTTCCGGGTCGTGCTCCGGTATTCCCGGGCGTGGTCAGGCGGCCAGGGCGTTCTCGATGATGTGACGGTCGGGGTCGAAGCCGGGGATCGGGACGTCTTCGGGGAAGCTCTCGAAGGCGATTCGGGGGGCGAGGCCGACCAGCTCGGCGGCGGCCACCGGGGCGTGGCGGGCGACGGCGGCGACCACGGCGGCCAGAGGGACGGCGGTGGGGTCTTCGATGTTGCAGGAGACCTGGGCCCGGCCGCGGGCGGCGGCGAGGGCGAGGCCGATGGCCCGGACCCCGGGCAGGCCCTCGGGGCCGCCCTCCCGGATGGCGGCGGCGATCCGGCGGGCGGTGTCCCCATCGGCCGGGGGAGCGAGCTCGAGGTTGAAGGCGACGAGCGGGGGGCGGGCTCCGACGAGCACGGCCCCGGCGGTCGGGTGCGGTCGCGACGGTCCGAAGTCGGGGGTCAGCTCGCCGGCGGCGATCCGCCGCCGGAGCTCCGGCGGCCCCCCGCGGCGGATCTCGGCCCGGGTCCGGCCGCCGGCCAGGGCCCCGTAGAGGAAGACCGGGAGGCCGAGCTCGGAGGCGAGGAGCTCGGCCGTGAGGAGGGCCTCGACCGTGGCCGCCCCCCGGAGACCCTGATGGAGATGGACGAGGGGAACGACGTCCACCGCTCCAACATGGGGATGAAGTCCTCGGGGCGTACGCAGATCGATCGACCCGATCGCCGCCCGGACGCCCGCGAGCAGCGACGGGGCGACTTGCCCGGGGGGCCCGGCGAGGGTGAACACGGCCCGGTGGTGGTCGGTGTCGGCGTGGAGGTCGAGCAGGCGGACGCTTCCGGACGCGGCGAAGGCTCGGCCGATGGCCGCGAGGGTCACCGGGTCTCGGCCCTCGGAGACGTTCGGGACCGACATCAACGTGGTCATCGGGGGCGATGGCCGGGGATCTCGACCGCCTGCTGGTAGGTCGGGCGGTTGACCCAGGGCATCAGCGGGACGGAGGTCACCCCGATCGGGCGGAAGCTGATCGCGTCGAAGCACTCCTGGTCGCCCGGGCGTCCGGCGGCCGTGCACGCCGGGTCGGCGTAGAGGGTCGCCGGGTCGGCGGCCTGGGCGACGGCTTGGCGGAGGGTGTCGGTCAGCATCGCCCGGCAGGCGGCCGGGTCGCCGCCGCCGCAGTAGACGCGGTGGTACCGGCCGGCCTCGGGGAGTCCCCGGAGGTTGCGGAGGTCCTTCTCGACGTACCCGAACCAGCCGGTGTCGTAGGCCGAGCCGACATGCGGAGTCCCGCTCCCCTGGTTCGGGGGGTCGTCGATCCCGAGCTGGTCGGTCAGCTGGCGGTAGAGGGTCGGGCCGAGGACGGGCTCGAACTCGCCGCGGACGAGGAGCGGCCACCAGGCGTCGAGGATGGCGATCGCGTGGGCGTGGACGTAGGCGCCCGAGGCGGCCGGGTCGTTGCGGTGAGAGCCGTCGGTGTGCCAGGCCCCGAGCTCGGCGGCCGCCTTCGCGAGCTGGGGGTCGGTGGGCTGGCCGAGGACGGCGAGGATCGCCGGGAGGTCGCGGTCGGCTCGGAGGTCGACGGTCCCGGCGTCCTCCATCGCGGTCACGAGCTCGGGGAGGGTGGTCTTCCGACCCGAGGCGATCAGGCGGGCGATCCGGTCGTCGAGCAGCTGGGACCGGTAGACCGAGGCGTACTTGGCGTCGGCGGCCGAATAGTCGAGGGCCTGCTTGTTGTTCCACGAGGTGATGAAGTCCTGGTTGATCACCTGGGGGTGCTGGTCGAAGGGGGTGTAGTCGGCGGTCTCGGCCTGGGGGTCGAAGTGCTCCCACTCGTAGGCGGAGGAGACCGGGAGGATCGGATCGACCCGGGGGTCGTGGACGGGGTTGGCCCCGGAGTTGAAGTAGGCGATGTCCCGGTCGTCGGCGTAGAGCCAGTTGTAGGTGTAGCCGATCCGGTAGGCCGCCCGCTCGAAGGCCTGGGCGTCGTGGATCCGGTCGGGATTGTTGAGGTCGCTGAAGCCGAGGGCCGAGTCGATCTCGTGGCCGTAGGTCGACCGCAGGCGGGTGTAGGCGACCGGCCGGCCGGCGATCGTCGCCCGGGCGCGGACGATGCCCAGGGCGGTCCGGTAGGCGGTGACGGTCTCCGAGCCCGCCGGCGTCTGATCGGCCAGGTTCGGCGTCCAGCTCTCGGTCTGGGTGACGACGTCCATCGGGGTGCAGCGCCCCCGGAAGACGTAGGCGTTCGAGGCCGGGGAGGCGGGTGACCCGTCGGGGTTGCAGAGGGGGACGGCGAAGGTGTGGACGATGTCCTGGCCGGCCGAGGTCGCGCTCCAGGCGTAGTCGCCCCCGTGGCCGAGCTCGACGTAGAGGCCGAGCCCGCTGATCGCGGCCCCCCGGGCGTCGAGCCCCGGTCCGTGGAGGTCCTCCTCCTGGAGGATCTGGGGATCGAAGTAGCCGACCTGGGGGCCCATCACGGC
>JAXDHK010000281.1:0-4056 GCA_034664545.1 Solirubrobacteraceae bacterium | reverse complement strand
CGTCTGGCGCCCCTCGTACTCCGGCCGGAACGCGACCGCGTCGGTCCAGTGACAGGTCTCCGAGCAGTACGTGCGGACCTGTCCGTCGACCTCGTCGACGACCATGTCCTCGCGGATCAGGCACGGGACCATGCAGCTCCAGCAGCGGTGCGGGTACTCGTAGTCGGCGTCGGGCTCGAAGGCGATCGGGCCGTGGCCGTTCTTCTTGGAGAGGTCGGCGTAGCGCTCCCACCACTTGCCGTACTTGTCGTACCAGCCCGGGTACTTGAACTCGAACCACTCGAAGTCCGTGTCGTCCATGCCGTCGATCCGCCAGTAGTTCGCGAACCAGCCGGTGGCGAAGAACTGGGCGACCTCGTGGACGTAGCCCTTGTTGTTGATCTGGTCCCAGGCGAGCTCGATGAGGTCGTGGGGGATCGTCAGGCCGTACTTCTCCAGCGGCATGAGGTAGCTGCGGTAGTAGTCGTCGTAGATCCAGCGCCGCCAGGACTCGGCGTAGCTGTCGCGATCCTTGCGACGGTCCTTGGTGCCGTACTCGATGAACGTCCCGATGGCGGCGTCGACGACGCGATGGTTGTTCCACCAGGCGTAGCGCAGGTCACGCTCGAGCAGCAGCCGGTTGCGCTCGTCGGCGAGCGCCATGAGGATGATCGAGTAGCCGTTGGAGATGTGGCGGGACTCGTCGGATTGGACGGAGTGGAAGACGGTCGGCAGCAGGTAGTCGCCGTTGGCGGCCGCCTCGCCGGGCATCGCGACGAACAGGACGTTGGTGAACGCCGTCTCGGCGACGATCGTCAGGTAGACGTTGGCCGCGGTGATCGCGTCGCCGGTGATGAACCCCTCGCCGAACTGACGCCCGATGGTGCCGGCGTAGCAGTTCGAGAACGCCTTCTCGGAGATGTCGAACCCGGCGGGATCGATGTAGTGGTTCATGTAGAGGCGCTTGAGGTTCATCTGGATGGTCGAGTGGCGTACCTCGTCGATCATCTGGATGGCCAGGCCGTTGTGGACCTCGGGGTTGGGCACGGCGTTGATCGCCAGCGGCATCGCCCGGGCGGCGGAGATCTCCGGGAAGGGGATGATGCTGAGGAACAGCTTCTGCCATTCCATCCAGCGCTCCTGGACCTGGCGGAACATGTTTCCGCGAATGGCGCCGTCCATGGCGCCGAACACGCGATTGTCCTTCTCCTCCTCCATCGGGAAGTAGGAGCGCAGGACCTGCTTGAGCGGGTCCTTCTTGGGCGCCTTCTCGAAGGTGTAGTCGGTCGGGTACTTGTCGACTGGCTCAATGAAGGTCGGGTCCCAGGACAGCTCCTGGATCTTGTTGTGAGCCTTGGTGATGCTGGCTCTACTCATTGCGAGACTTCCTCTCCGACGTGGACGGGGTGTGTGACGGCATCGGGCTCGACCGCAGACGGCCGGCTACGAGCCCGCGCGAGAACGCTTGGGCCTGGCGAGATCCTTCGAAGCTGCGAGGAGCGCGGGTCGCGCGGTCGGCGGCCGGCGGCGGGGTCGACCGCCGCCCGGGGGAGCGTGAGCCGCGGTTGGACCACGGTGTGCACGGGGCTCAGGCCGCGACTGGACCTGGCCGTCACGGCGGCTGCGAGCTGCTTGGTGATGACTGCTCCTCTCCAGGAACCGACCGGGCGTGGGCCCGACTCTCCGGCTGCTGCGGCGCAACCGTCAACGAGCAGTGCATCACGGGGGCGTTACATGTCCGCTACACCTCGAGGGCGCGGCGGAGGGCGGCCATCCGGGCGACGACCAGGCTCCGGCGGGCGTCGGTGTAATCGAGAGCCGCCAGCAACCGCCGCCAGGCCAAGAGGTCGTCCGAGCCGGACGACGAGCGCACCCAGGCCCAGAGGGCCTCGGCGTCGGCGGAGGTGATGACCGCCTGACGCAGCCAGGCATCGAGCTCCTCGCGCGCCCGCTCGATCCCGGGAGCCGTCGAGCCGGGCAGCAGCGGTCCGGAATAGGCTGCGGCGGCCTCGCGGACGGCATTGCGGCCCAGCAGGGCGCGGACATGCTCGACATCGCTGTCGACCGGGCCGGCCAGGCGGCAGCCGCCGTGCTCGAGCGCGTCCGGGAGGAGCTTGCGCAGACGCGACATCTCGACGCGGACGCTCGCCGGCTGACCGTCGGTGCCGTAGAGCTCGGCGCAGAGCACCTCCGCACTGAGTCGGCCGCGGTGGAGGGCCAGGAGGGTGAGCAGCTCGACGTGGCGGGGGCGGAGGTGGAGCGGGGCGCCGTCGAGGCGGACCTCGGCCGGGCCGTCGCCGAGAACCCGGAGCTCGACCAGCGCGACCCGGTGGTGGGAGGTCGTGCGCCGGGGGCGCACCACGTAGACGTCGTCGTCCTCGATCGGCTCGGCGACGGCCTCGATTCCCGAGGGCAGGGCCAGGACGCCGCCGCCGGCCGGGATCGACGCCACGGCGCTCGGTGACCAGTGCCGAGCCGGATCGAGGAGGATTCGACCGGTGCCGGTCACCAGCGCCGCCCGGGCCGAACCGGGGCCGAGCAGCTTGGCGTAGCGGGCACGCAGGCGGTCGTCGCGCTCGTGGAGCCTCCCCCGCATCAGCTCCTCGACCGCCCGCGCGGTGGCGACCACCACCGACAGGCTCAGGGGGTTCACGCCGCTGGCGTCGCCGGTCAGGTCGATCACGCCCAGGAGCCGTCCGGTGTCGGGATCGACCACGGGGGCCGCCGAGCAGGTCCACCGCTGCACCGGCTCGGTGTAGTGCTCGGCGGCGAAGACCTGCATGGCGTGCTCGGCGGCCAGGGCGGTGCCCACCGCGTTGGTGCCGGCACCCGACTCGCTCCAGAGGGCCCCCTCGACGAAGTTCATCTCGTCCGCGGCGCGGTTGCGGAGCTTCGTGTCGCCGACGATGCGCAGCAGCACGCCGTCGGCGTCGCTGACCACGAGCAGGCAGTCGGCGTCGACCGATGCGTTGGCCATGCAGTGGCCGATCAGCGGGAGCGCGCTGGCCAGGGGGTGGGAGCTCCAGAGCGCTCGAGCCGCTTCGACCTCGACGACCGACGGGGCGGGCTGGCGGCCGCTCGGATCCACGCCGGCGTCGCGCGAGCGTCGCCACGAGTCGGCGATCGGTCCCCGGATCTCGGGCCGGCCGGGATCCTCGACGTCCCCTCGGGGTCGCTCGTCGACGAAGTCCTCCCAAGCGTCACGCAGCTCCCGGGCCCGCGTCGCCGGGATGGTGGCCGCGCCGACCGCTACCCAGGGGCTCGGCGAGACCGAGGGTGCGATTGTGGGCACGGAGTGCCGGCGGGGGGTCGTCTGGCTCATCTCCTCGGCGCGGCGCGCTGACGAGGCCCTCCGCAACGTCCAAGATCACCGGCGGCGGCGAACCATGTGGGCGAGCTGCAAGCATCACGTTATCAGCGGCGGGGGGTAGGCTCGCCAGGATTGGCGGATGTCGGCCCCGCGCCTCGACGACCCGGGACGACCTCTCCGATCAGGCGCTCGACCGCGGATGCTTCGACCTCGCCGCGGCGCTGTCCCGCACGCCGAGCCGTGTCCGGATGAGCTGGCCACGGCGCCTTGGAAGCCGAATGTCCCCCGGCGACGAACGTCGCCGAGCCGTGTGCTGGAGAACGCATGCACGGTTCGATCGGGGGTGGAGGAAACCAGGCCAGTCGGGCAGGCAAGAAGCGCGGCCCCGACGCCTCCCGCCCGCGCCGCGCGGAGCTTGGCGCTACTGACCGGAGCGGTGCGCCGGGGCGGGGCTTCCCGCGCCGCCCTTCTTCTCCAGATTGAAAATCGTCTGGGGAAGCTTGGGCACAGAACCGGGCGGTGGCACGCTGCTCGGCTTCGCGGGCGTCGGGGGAGTTTCTCGACGGGGAGGAGTTTCCATCGCCTAGGAACTTAGCGCCGCTGCGATGGCCAATCCAACGGCAGGACTTTCGTGAAGCGGGAGCGACGGGACTCGAACCCGCGACCTCCGGCGTGACAGGCCGGCGCTCTAACCAACTGAGCTACGCCCCCGAAGGGGGGAATCAGTCTAGAAGGCCGGGCGGGTTTGCGCCGGATGGGTTTCTCAG
>JAXDHK010000280.1:0-5495 GCA_034664545.1 Solirubrobacteraceae bacterium | reverse complement strand
CCGCCGGGTCCTCGGCCACCGCGGCCCGGATCTCCTCCTCGGGGGCCATGATCCGCAGATGCCGGTCGTCGGGCACGGAGGCGAAGATCCGGCCCCGGACGCGGAAGGACGGGATGCCGTGGTGGTCCTCCTCGGTCGCCTCGGGCAGGCTGAGGGCGAGGTCCCGGGCCTGGGCCATGGCGAGCACGCGGCGACCCTACCGCAGGGGCGCACGCTCTAGCCTGTGGGACGTGAGCTCGCTTCCCACCGCCCCGGTCGCCGGTCTCGGCCTGATCGCCGGGTACGCGGTCGCGGTCGCGACCGGGTCGCGGCCCCTGGGTGGGGTCGTGCTTCTCCTGGTCGGCCTCGGGTGCATCCGGGTCTGGCTGCGCCGCGACGGACCCCGGACGGCGGGGCTGCTGACCGCGGTGGCCTTCACGGCGTTCGTCGGGTCGCACGTCCTCGCCCTGGCCATCGGAGCCTGGCCGGCCGTGCTCGTCGCCGCCGCCGTCGTGGCCGCGGCGTGCTGGCACTGGTCGGACGCGCGGGCCGCCCCCCGGCGCGGCCCCGCCGGCGCTCGCCCCTGAGCCCCGCCTGACCACGCTCCGGCGCGGGCCGCCGGCGCTCGCCCCTGACCGATCGACCCCGTCCCGCGCGCCCGCTCGGCGCGGCCCCCGTCCGGGTCCGGCTTGACTTCACGTACCCGGAGTATCAGAATACCGCCGGTATGCATCGGCGGATCCGCTGAGCCGGTGTCCTCTCCAGAGCGCGAAGGAGTGCCTGTGCCCGTGCCCCCCCGCAAGATCAAGTTCTACATGTTCCCCGGGTCGAACTCGGTGATGACCGGCCGGCTGATGCTCGAGCACAAGGGCCTGCGCTACAAGGAGGTCAAGCTCCCGCCCGGGGCCCATGCCTTCATCATGCTGGGGCTCGGGTTCGAGACGATGTCGGTGCCGGCGATCAAGGTCGACGGCGTGCGCACGCAGGGGACGCGGTGGATCGCCCGAGCCCTCGACGAGCTCGTCCCGGACCGACCGCTGTTCCCGGCCGACCCGGTCCGCCGCCGGGCGGTGGAGGACGCCGAGCGCTGGGGCGAGGGCTTCCAGAATGCCACCCGGCGGATCTTCTACACCGGGGCCCGGCGCGACCGCAAGGCGTTCGCCAGCGTGATGACCGTCGAGCGCAGCCTGCCGATGCGGGTCGTCTTGCGCCTGAGCGCCCCGCTGATCGTGCGCCTGGCCACCGGCGCCCACCGGGCCTCGGATGCGGCCGGACGCGAGGACATGGCGCTCCTCGGCGAGCGGCTCGACCAGATCGACGCCTGGATCGAGGAGGGCCTGCTCGGCGGGGAGGAGCTCAACGCCGCCGACTTCCAGATCGCCCCGAACGTCTCGGCGCTGCTCCTCGCCGAGGATCTCGCCCCCTTCGTCCGGGGACGCCCGGCCGAGGCCTGGGCGGCGCGGGTCGCCCCGGGCTACGTCGGGCACATCGGCCGGGTCGCCCCGGCCGACTGGCTGGCGCCGCTCGAGGCGCACGCCCGCCGCAAGCGCGAGGGCCAGGAGGCGGCGGGCGCGGACCCGGCCGCCGGGGACGACGACTGGGCCGCCACGCTCGTGCGCCCCGGCGCCCCCGCCGGCGGGTGACCCGCCTGACCCGCAGCGAGCGGGCCGCGCTCACCCGTCGGGGCCTGCTCGACGTCGCCGAGCGGCGCTTCTACCGCGACGGGTACCACGGGACGTCGCTCGACGACATCGCCGAGGAGGCCGGCTACACGAAGGGCGCCGTCTACTCGGCCTACCAGAGCAAGGCCGGCCTCTTCCTGGCCCTGCTCGACGAGGTCATCGACCGACGCCTCGAGGAGATCCGGCGCCTGCTCGAGGCCCACGGGACGGGCGAGGCCAAGCTGGCGGCGCTCGGGCGCCAGCCGGTCGACGAGCGGAACGCGAGCTTCGCGCTGCTGTCGATCGAGTTCCTCGTCCACGCCGCCCGCGATCCGACCCTGCTCGCCGACTTCGCCGAGCGCTACCACCGGCTCCGAGCCAGCCTCGCCGCCCTCGCCCCGTGCGAGGCGGCCCTCGGCCCGGAGCGCTGGGCGCTGGTCACGCTCGCGGTCTCCAACGGCCTCGCGCTCGAGCGGCTGATCGACCCGGCGAGCGTGCCCGACGACCTGATGGCGACCGTCCAGGCCCAGATCGCCCGGCCCGCGACCCGGTGAGGCGCCGGACCCATCGCCCTCACTTGCCGATGGCGCGCCTGATCGTCCGGTGGTCGCTGGCCAGATGGGTGTCGAGGATGTAGGCCCAGGGCATCAGGAAGTACCCCTCGAGCGCCCACCCGGTCCCCCAGGAGTTGCGCACGAGGGCGTAGTTGGGCTCGGCCTTGAGGTAGCCGACGGCGAGCACCTCGTGGCCGCCGAGCGTCTTCTCGCTGCGGCTCGGCATGGGCACGATCCCGGTCTTGGCCACCTCCTTGGACTCGAAGGACTCGTAGACGGTGAAGCCGAACGCGATCGTCTGGCGGTTGGAGAGGACCGCCTTCATCGAGTCGAGGTTGCGCGGCACCACCCGGTAGTTGCTGATCTGGTGCTGGTGGGCCTCGTCAGCGAGCTTCGCCGGCGGCTCCTGCGAGAACTTGGCCGGGTCGTAGGGCCAGTCCTGCTCGAGCGGGACCCCCAGTGACTTGCAGACCTTGAAGCCGTCGCGCCCGTAGGCGCCGGTGTCCTGATCGGCCGGGGACCCCTCGAGCTTGCGCTCGTAGTAGTAGATCCACAGACGCGAGAGGGCCCCCGGGTCGGTGCCGCCGAGCTTGGCGTCGTACTCGACGGCGCCGGCGACGGCGTTGGCCGTGCAGCTCCCGAGCTGGCCCTGGTCGAAGATCGCCGGGAGGTCGGCCCGGGGGTCGACCTCGTCGAGCACCTTCAGCTCCGCGGCGTCGGCGATATGGTCGCGCAGGTCCGGGAGCGATGGCTTCCAGCCGTAGCGGCGAATCGTGCGCGGGGTCAGCCCGGCGGTTTCGAGCACGTCAGTCATCTGGATCTCCTGGAAGGTGATGTGGCAAGTCGCACAAACCTACGCCAGTACCGGCGGCGGCGGGTCGTGGTCGAGCAGCTCGGGCGGGAGCGGTCCGTGGCGGCGCCCGGCGCAGACGCTCTCGAGCAGGCGCTCGTACTGGTCGGTGACCGCCTCCCAGGTGTAGAGCTTCGCCCGCTCGAGCGCCCGTAGCCGGTAGCCGTCGACCAGCTCGGGGTCGTCGAAGCAGCGCTCGAGCGCCGCCGTCAGGGACGGGACGCCCTCGGCCCCGGCGAAGGTCATCCCCGCGTCGCCGATCGTCTCGACGTTGGGCGGGTGGTCGTTGACGACCACGCAGTTGCCGGCGGCCAGCGCCTCGAGGATCACCGGGTGGGTGCCGCCGACCTCGGTCGGGGCGCAGAACACGTAGGCGTGGCGCAGGAGCTCCCAGTAGCCGCGGCCGAAGACGTAGCCGGGGAAGATCGCCCGGGGATCCCCCCGGCGGCGGACCTGGCGGATGTAGTCCCCGGCGTAGGGGGCCCCGCCGACGACCACGAGCTTCATGCCCCGGGCCCGGGCCGCCGGAATCCGGGAGAACGCCTCGACCAGGAGGTGGGGGTTGTTCTCCGGCTCGAGGCGCCCGACGAAGAGGACGTAGCGGCGGGGCTCGAGCCCGAGCTCCTCGAGCTTGCGGGTCCCGGTGTAGCCCGGATCCTCGACCCCGTAGGGCACGACCCCGATCCGGGTGCCGTACCGCTGCTCGAAGACGTCGGCGACCACGTTCGAGTCGGTCAGCGTGCAGTCCGACCACCGGGGGGCGTTGCGCTCGGCGAAGCGGAGGTAGGACTTGGCCAGGGCCGGCCACTTGCGCCGGTCGGAGTCGAGGCCGTCGACGTTGATCACCGTGGGGATCTGGGCCTGGCGGGTGATCATGCAGAGCGGGCTGTTCCCGGCGATGAAGAACAGCGCCACGTCGGGGCGCAGGCGCCGGGCGGCGTGGAGCGAGGCGAGCAGGGTGTGGGTGAAGGTGTCGAGGTACTTGTTGCGGATCGCCGGGAGGTGGACGAGGTGGGCGCCGCGCCACTCGGTCAGGCGGCGGTCGACCACGTGGGGGCGGCAGTAGACGTGCACCTCGTGGCCGCGGTCGCACAGCCGGCCGGCGATCTGCTCGGCCGCCGTCTCGAAGCCGGAGTAGGAGGCGGGGATGCCGCGGGTGCCGAGGATGGCGAGCTTCATCGGCAGGCGAGGGTATACGCCTCGATGTGCCTGCGGGCACTCCCCTCCCAGGTGAACTCTCCCGCCCGGGCCAGTCCGGCCGCGCCGAGGGCCTCCCGGGCCGCCGGATCGGCCTCGAGGCGGCGCATCTGCTCGGCCAGGGCGGCGACGTCGCCGGCCGGGAAGTAGCGGATCGCCTGGCCGCCGACCTCCTCGACCGCCGCCGACCGGGCCGCGAGCACCGGCGTGCCCATGGCCATCGCCTCGAGCACGGTCAGGCCGAAGCCCTCGATCCGGGCCGGGTGGACGAGGGCGATCGCCTCGGCGTGGAGCGCGGTCAGGCGCTCTCGGGAGACCGGGGCTCCGCCGGCGGCCCGGCCGGCGATCCGCAGGGGCGCCGCCCCGGCCCCGAGACGAGCGTGCGCGGCCCGCAGCGTCGCCAGGTCCTTGCGCGGCTCGTCGTCGCCCACGTAGAGGTAATGGCGGGCCCCGGCCCGGGGGGGCGCCACGGGCGGGGCCTGGCCGGGTCCGTGGTGGGCGACCATCCCGTCGATGCCCCACGCCGCGTGGAGCGCCCGGCGGGTCGCCTCCGAGACGCAGACCACGGCGTCGGCCCGGCGGGCCGCCGCCCGGTGGAAGTGGAGCGCCCAGAGCACGTACCGGCGGTCGAAGAGCTCGGGCGAGCTGACGAAGGCGAGGTCGTGGACGGTGATCACCTGCGGACGGCCGCACCCGGGCGAGTGGGCCGGCAGGGGGTGGTGGATCAGGTCGGCCCGGGCCGCCCGGGCGGCCCGAGGAAGCTCGATCGCCGCCCACCGCTGGTCGCCCGCCAGGTTGAGCATGCTCCGCATCCCGCCCTCCCCCGGGGGCCGGCGCCGGGGGTTCCAGGCCTCGACCACCTCCACGCCCTCGGCGGCCAGGGCGGCGGCGAGGCGCTCGATGTAGACGCCGGTCCCGGTCGGCCCCCGGCGGGCGAAGGTCGTGTCCAGGAGGACGCGCATCAGCGGGTGGCGGCCGCGAGCAGGACGCCCCGCCGGCTCTCGATCGCCGGCGGCGAGAACCCGGCGTCCTCGAGCGTCGCGGCGAGCGTCCGCCGGGTGAAGAAGCGCACGTGGTCGCTGCGCGGGTCGAAGTGCCGCTCGAACGCAGCCCGGCGGAGGGCGAGCGACCAGACCAGGCGACGGGGGTGGTCGGGCGTCGAGATCAGGAGCCGGCCCCCGGGCCTGAGCACCCGGCGCAGCTCGTCGAGCAGGCCGAGGCCGTCGGCGACGTGCTCGATCACCTCGCCCGCCC
>JAXDHK010000279.1:0-3959 GCA_034664545.1 Solirubrobacteraceae bacterium | reverse complement strand
CCGCCCGCCGCCCCCCGCCCGGCTGCCCCCTCCTTGACCCCCCCGGCCCCGGCTACCGCCATCGCCCCCGCCGCCGGCGTCCCCGTCCCCGGGCCCGGCGGTACGGCCGGCCCGGCCTCAGACCGGCTCCCGCCCACGCACCCCGCCGCGGCGGCCCCGGCCGCCCCCGCCGTCCCTCGCGCCCCGGCCTCTACCCCCGCCGCCCCGGCGCCGACCGCCGCCGGGCGCCCCGCGACCGGCTCCCTCGACCAGCGGCTGGCCTGGCTCCTGGCCGCCGGGCGGGGAATCTCCTCGGCGGTCTGCGAGGAGGCGATCCTCGACGCCGTCGGCGAGATCGCCCCGTCCGTGCTCGAGGGGGAGCGGGTGGTCATCGTCCACGTCGGGGCGAGCGACGGCCGGCCGCTCGTCACCGGGTACTCCCCGGCCTGCGCGGAGAGCCTGGCCCGGGTGTGCCGGGCGCTCGCGACCCGGGCGGCGAGCACGGGGGACGCGGTGGCCGTCGGGGCCGGGGACCCCGGGCCCCGGGGGATCGACCCGGCGGCGATGGTCCGGGCCGGGGTGCGGGCGGCGATCTGCGCCCCGATCCGGGTCGGGGAGGCCGTCACCGCCTGCATCTACGTCGACCGGTCGGCCCGGGACGAGCCGTTCGGACCCGACGAGCTCCGGCTGGCCGAGTTCCTGGCCGGGATGGCGGCCACGGCGCTCGAGCACGCCGAGGGCTTCGCCAAGGTCGAGTCGCTGAGCCGGTCGCTCGAGCAGCGGGTCGAGGAGCGCACGGCCCAGCTGGCCGACTCCAACCGCCAGCTCGACCTCTCGCTCCAGCGCCTGACCGAGGCCTTCGAGCGGGAGCGGGCCTCGGCGGCCGAGCTCAAGCACCAGGCCTTCCACGACCCCCTGACCGACCTGGCCAACCGGGCCCTGTTCGTCGACCGGGTCGAGCACGGGCTCGAGGTCGCCCGCCGGGCCGGCCACGGGGTGGCGGTCCTCTTCGTCGACCTCGACGACTTCAAGACGATCAACGACTCGCTCGGCCACCCCGCCGGGGACGAGCTCCTGATCGCCGTGGCCGGGCGCCTCCGGGAGGTCGTCCGGCGGGCGGACACGGCGGCCCGGCTCGGGGGCGACGAGTTCGGGGTCCTCCTCGAGGGGACCGACCGGCCGGGGGCCGAGCGGACGGCCGAGCGGATCCTCGAGGCCCTGGACATCCCCTTCCAGCTCGCCGCCAAGGAGGTCTTCGTGCACGCGAGCATCGGGATCGCCCTCCGGGGCGAGGACGAGATCACCGTTGACGCGCTCCTGCGCAACGCCGACGTCGCCATGTACATGGCCAAGAGCGGGGGCAAGCACGCCTTCGAGGTCTTCGAGCAGCGGATGCACGACGAGATCGTCCGCCGCCTCGAGCTCAAGGACGACCTCCACCGGGGAATCGAGCTGCGCCAGTTCGAGGTCCACTACCAGCCGATCGTCGACATCGCGACCAGCCGGATCTCCGGCCTCGAGGCGCTGATCCGGTGGAACCACCCCGAGCACGGGATGATCTCCCCGCTCGACTTCGTCCCCCTCGCCGAGGAGTCGGGCCTGATCCGGACGATCGGGGACTGGGTCCTGCGGACGGCGTGCGAGGCGGTCCGCGGCTGGCAGGCCGAGGCCGGACCCGACGCCGAGCGCCTGACCATCGGGGTCAACCTCTCGGCCCGGGAGCTCCACGAGCCCGGGCTCGTCGACTGCGTCGCCGCCGCCCTCCGGGGGTCGGGCCTCCCCCCGGCCGACCTGACCCTCGAGATCACTGAGAGCGTCCTGATGAACGACACCGACGCGGCGATCGCCCGCCTGCGCGAGCTCAAGGCCCTCGGGGTCCGCCTGGCGATCGACGACTTCGGGACCGGGTACTCGTCGCTCAGCTACCTCAAGCACCTCCCCGTGGACATCGTCAAGATCGCCAAGCCCTTCGTCGACGACATCGCCCGGGGGCCCCAGGAGGCGGCCCTGGCCGGGGCGATCGTCGCCCTCTCGGAGACGCTCAACCTCAAGACCGTGGCCGAGGGGATCGAGGACGCCGACCAGCTCCGGGCCCTCCAGCGGCTGGGCTGCGACTTCGGCCAGGGCTACCTCTTCGCCCGGCCGCTCCCCGTCGCCCAGGCCGGCGAGCTCCTCCGGGGCGACCGGCGGATCACGGTGGCCGGGGCCCCGGGACTCCGGCTGGTGCGCGCCGTCTGAGCGGGTAGGCCTCGGGCATGGCGCCGGCCGTCGTCGTCGACTGCGACCCGGGGATCGACGACGCCCTCGCCCTCCTCGCCCTGGCCGAGCTCCACCGCCGGGGGGCGGTCCGGGTGGGGTGCGTCACCGCCGTCGCCGGGAACGGACCGGTCGCGCTCTGCGCCCGCAACGCGGCCTTCGTCGTCGCCCGCAGCGCGCTCCGGGGCACCCCCGTCCGGGCCGGAGCGCCGGCCGGCGACCCGGATGCCCCGGCGCGCCACGGGGCGGACGGGCTCGGGGGGGTGGCCGGCGAGGCAGCGGCGGGCGCGTGGGCGGCGGGTGGTGCTCTGGAGCTGGCTCGCCAGGTCGGCCACGGCGCCGCGGCGATCCTGGCCCTCGGCCCCCTGACCAACCTGGCCGCCGCCGACCTCCCGGCCGGGACGCGGGTCGTGGCGATGGGCGGGAGCCTCGCCGGCGGCGGGGAGTTCAACCTCGCCCACGACCCCGAGGCCGCCTCGCGGGTCCTCGACGGCCTCCTCGCCGTGACCCTGGTCCCGATCGACGTGACCCGGCGGGTCGCGTTCGCCGGCGAGGTGGCGGACGAGATCGCCGGCGCGGCGGTGAACCCCCTGGTCGGGGCGCTCCTGGCCGCGGCCCGCGCCCGGCATCCGGGCGGCGGGGGCTGCCCCGTCCACGACGCCGTCGCCCTGGTCGCGCTCGTCCGGCCCGAGCTCGTGCGCGTGGTCCGGGGCCGGGTGTCGGTGCTCCCCGGCGGCCGGGTCGGCCTCGCCCCCGACCCGGCCGGCGCCTGCGGCGTCGTGGCCGACATCGACGTCGGCGCGGCGACGCGCCTCCTCGCCGAGCTCTGGCTCGTGTCGCCCCCCTGACCGGGCTCGGCCGGACGCCCGCTGGCCGCGGGCCGGGCGCTCAGAGCAGGCGGTCGAGGGTGATCGGGAGCCGGCGGACCCGGACGCCGGTGGCATGGTGGACGGCGTTGGCCACCGCCGCCGCCGTCCCGACGATCCCGATCTCCCCGATCCCCTTCGAGCCCATCGGGTTGAGCTGGTCGTCGTCCTCCTCCACCCAGCCGACCTCGATCGCCGGGGCGTCGGCGATCGTGGCCACGTGGTACTGGGCGAGGTCGCGGTTGAGGAAGTCGCCGAACTCCCGGTCGATCAGGCTCTCCTCGAGCAGGGCCATCGAGATGCCCATGGTCATCCCCCCGAGCAGCTGCGACCGGGCGGTCAGGGGGTTGATGATCCGCCCGACGGCGAAGATCCCGACCATCCGCGGGACCCGGACCTCGCCCGTCTCCCGGTCGATCCGGACCTCGGCGAACTGGGCGCCGAAGCCGTGGCGGGCCAGCTCGGCCTTGGCCTTGACCTCCTCCTCGGTGTCCGCCTCGGCGTCGAGGCCCCCGGCCGGGACGATCCCTCCGTGGTCGGCGAGCTTGGCCGCCAGGGCCTCGCAGGCCCGGACGACCGCCGTCCCCCACGAGGCCGTCCCCATCGACCCGCCGGCCACCGGCGCCCGGGGGAGGGCGCTGTCGCCGATCTCGACCACGACGTCGCCGGGCCCGATCCCGAGCGTGTCGGCGGCGATCTGGGTCAGGACGGTCCGGGCCCCGGTCCCGATGTCGGCCGCCCCGACCCGCACCGTGAAGCCCCCGTCCGGTCCGGCGTGGGCGCTGGCCCGGGAGGCGCTCCGGTAGGCCGGGTAGGTCGAGGCCGCGACGCCCGTCCCCGTCAGCCACCGCCCGCCCG
>JAXDHK010000278.1:0-7040 GCA_034664545.1 Solirubrobacteraceae bacterium | reverse complement strand
GCGCCCGGCACCACGACCGGAGCTCCGACCCCGAAGCTGATCGTCCCGCGGCCCGCCCCGCCCCAGACGATCGTCCCGCCGCCGGCGTCGGGCGTCGGCGTGCCGGGCGGGGTGGCCGCTCCGGCCCACTGAACGCCGCGCCGCCGGGCGCGAGCGACCGGCGGCTTGCTACCGGGAGCGGCGACAGGGCGCCGGAGGCGGCGCCCGCGAGCCGGTGCCCCGCGAGGGGCGAGCGAGGATCCCCACCGTGGCCAAGGAAGACAAGGTCGAGTTCGAGGGCGAGGTCATCGAGGCCCTCCCGAACGCGATGTTCCGCGTGAAGCTCGACAACGACCACGTGGTGCTGGGGCATGTGGCCGGGAAGATGCGCCGTTTCCGCATCCGGATCCTCCCGGGTGACCGCGTCCGCTGCGAGCTCTCGCCCTACGACCTCGACCGGGCCCGGATCGTCTACCGCCACCGCTGAGGGCACGGACGAGCACGCCCTGATCGCGGCGATCTCCGGGGCGCTCGCGCCGCGGGGCGGGCGGACGGCGCGCTGGATCGGCGACGACGCCGCCGTGGTGCGGGCGGGCGGCTTCGCGGTGGTCTCCGTCGACACGATGGTCGCCGGGGTGCATTTCCGTCTTTCCTGGAGCAGTCCTCGCCAGGTCGGCCACCGAGCGCTGGCCACGGCGCTCTCGGACCTGGCGGCGATGGGCGCGCGGGCGGGGGAGGCGTATTTCTCCCTGGCCATCGGCGGGGAGCTCGACGGGGCGGGTGCGCTCGAGCTGATGCGGGGGGCCGAGGCCCTGGCCGCCCGGACGGGGACGACGATCGCCGGGGGCGACGTGGTCGGCTCGCCGACGCCGACCGTGTCGGTCACGGTGGTCGGGTGGGCGGACACCGAGGAGGAGCTCGTCGGGCGCGACGGGGCCCGGCCCGGGGACCTGATCGGGGTGACGGGTGAGCTCGGGGGGGCGGCGGCCGGGCTCGCCGTGCTCGAGGGACGGGCGCCCCGGGGCCCGGAGGCCGGCGCGCTGATCGCCCGCCACCGGTGCCCGGAGCCCCGGCTGGAGTGGGGCCGGGGCCTCGGAGGGATCGGCGCCCACGCGCTGATCGACCTCTCCGACGGGCTGGCGGGCGACGCCGGGCAGATCGGCCGGGCCAGCGGCGTGCTGCTCGAGATCGACCTCGACGCCCTGCCCGTGGCGGCGGGGGTGGCCGGCGTGGCCCGGGCGCTCGGGGAGTCCCCGGGGGCGCTGGCGGCGACCGGGGGCGAGGACTACGAGCTCTGCGTCTGCGTGGCCCCGGCCGACCGGGCGGCGGCCGAGGCGGCGGTGGCCGAGCTCAGCTGGGTCGGCCGGGTCCTCCCGGGCCCCCCCTACGGGGCGCGCCTGGGGGGCGCGGCCGGGCCGCTCGGGCGGGGCGGCTACGAGCATCGCCTCGGCTAGGCAGCCCGAGCAGCCGCCAGGCGGCCGGACGGGCGATCAGGGCGGCCGCGACCGCGGCGGGGTCGACCGCGTAGCGATCCTGGTCGACGAGGGCTCGGAGGTGGGCGACGCGCATGGCCCGACTGGTATCGGCGTCCGCGGGCGGGGCCTTCGCCGCCGGGGGCGAGACCTGGCCGTTCGTCGGGTCCTCGTGGGTCATCGCCGCAGGGCCGAGTCGGTGCCCCCGAGGGAGCCGGGCCCGGCGTAGCTGATCGGGCCCCGGACGGTGACCTGGGGCTGGGCGTCGATCCGCTCGCGGGCCCGGGCGGCGACGATGGTCAGGGCGGCGACCACGCACCCGCCGGCCAGGCACCAGAGGAGGAGCGCGAGCAGGCCGATGTGCCCGCCGGCGACCAGCAGCAGGCCGGTCCAGGCGAAGGCGGCCGGACCGAGCCCGAGGCGGGAGCAGAGGACGACGGTGAGCGCGGCCAGGGGCAGGAGCCCGGCGGCGACCATGGCCGCCCCGACGGCCCGGGGCGGCGGGGGGTCGAGCGTCGTGGCCAGCAGCCAGAGGTGGAGCGCCGGGACGCCGAGCAGGGCGGTGAAGGGATTGCCCAGCCAGGTGAGGACGACGAGGCCGCAGGCGGCGAGGATCACGGCCGCCGCCGCCCCGCCCCACTCGCCGGGCCCGGGCGCGGCCGCCGGGCCGAGGCGGCGGGCGAGCGCGGAGCGCAGGAGCCAACCCAGCCCGAAGACGATCGCCACGCTGGCCAGGGCGATCCGTCCGGAGGTGTCGAGGGGGAGCTGGTCGGCGGTGACCGGGCCCTGGGGGGCGGCGGAGAGGAGCCCGGTGCGCCCGAGCAGGGCGGCGAAGGCGGCGGCGAGGACCCAGGGGAGGGCGGCGAGCCCGAGCCAGGCGAAGGACCGGGCGATCGGCTCGCGGCGGCGGCGCATGCGGGCGAGCACGTCGACGGCGGCGACGAGGGCCGGGAGGGTCAGCATCGCCGCGAGCAGGCGGATGCCCCAGGCCGGGAGCACCCGCGACCCGACGAGGACGTCGCGGGTCGGGGGGCCGACCGGGGGCCCGGTGTCGAGGGCGTTGATCGCGCGGAGCACGCCCCGGCCGAAGTCCTGGAAGCGCGGGGCGGAGACGGGATCGCCCGCCCGGGGGCCGACCTCGCCGCTCTCCTGGACGAGGACCGCCGGGAGCCCGGCCGCGCCGAGCGGGCCCTGCTCGCCGACGGTCAGGGGAAAGGTGAGGCGGGCGAGCTGGTCGAGCGGGGAGGTCCCGCCGGGGCTGCGGCCGAACTGGGTCTGGAGGGCGGTCTCGACCGTCCGGCGGAGGCGAATCGGGGCGATCTGCGACCCGTCGGACCACGGGACGACGTAGGGGCGATGCGAGCGGGTCCCGGCGAGGTCGCCGAGGACGAGCACGGCGTCGACCGGGTCGGTCAGCCGGTGGACGAGGTCGGCGGCTCCGGCCGCCCCCCCGCTGCCCCCGGTGGTCGAGACGAGGATCAGCGTCCGCTGGGTCACCCGGTTGCCGAAGAGGCGGGCGAGCTCGAGCAGGGTGGCGGTGCCCGAGAGCTCGGCGAGCGAGCCGGAGCGCCGGCTGTCGCGGTGGGCGACGATCACGATCGACCCCCCGGCCTTGCCCTGGCGGCGCCCGACCACCGTCACCAGGGACCGGCGCCCGGCGACCGTGTCGCCGACGAAGCGGCCGGTGGTCGTCGCGAACCCGGCGTCCCGGAAGGCGGCGGCCATCCGGGCGGCGAGCCGTTCGTCCCCGGGGGAGCCGGGCCGGCGGGAGGGGTAGCCGCGGGCCAGGGCATTCAGCGTCCGGGTCGCCGTGGCCCCGTCGAACGCGTCGGGGGCGAGCGTCGAGGAGAACGGCCGCGGGCGCGAGGCGAGCGAGAAGGCGACGAAGATCAGGACGAGGCCGAAGGGCAGGAACGCCATCCGGTAGAGGCGCAGGTCGACCACGAGCCCAGGGTAGTGATCGCCCAGGGGTGGCAACGCCGGCCCGATCTGCAACCGTTCACCGACCATCGGAATGATCGAGCGCCCACCCAGGATCCTGCTCGTCGACGACGAGCAGTCGATACTCACGCTGCTGTCCTACCCGCTGCGCAAGGACGGGTACGAGGTCGTCCGCGCCGCCGACGGAGCCGAGGCGCTCGAGCGCTTCGGGGAGAGCGACTTCGACCTCGTGGTCCTCGACGTGATGATGCCCCGGATCGACGGGCTCGAGGCCTGCCGGCGCCTGCGGGCGATCAGCCCGGTGCCGATCATCATGCTGACCGCCAAGGCCGAGGAGATCGACAAGGTCCTCGGCCTCGAGCTCGGCGCCGACGACTACATCACCAAGCCGTTCTCGATGCGCGAGTTCCGCAGCCGGGTCAAGGCGGCCCTCCGCCGGGCCCAGCTGAGCGCCCGGACCGTGCCGGCCGGACCGGGCGAGGAGGCCCTCGGGGCGGGCGAGCTCGGGCTCGATCTGGCCAAGCGGTCGGTCCGGGTCCGGGGGGAGGCGGTCCAGACGACCTTCGTCGAGTTCGAGATCCTCGCCGCCATGCTCCGCGACCCGGGGCGGGTGTTCACCCGGGAGGCGCTCCTCGAGCGCGTCTGGGGGGACTCCGACTACCGGGATCCGCGGACGATCGACGTCCACATCCGCCACCTGCGCGAGAAGCTCGAGCGCGACCCCAAGGAGCCCGAGTACCTGTTCACCGTCCGGGGGGTCGGCTACCGCTTCCGTGACGACGGCGAGATCTGAGGCGGCGATGGCCTCGTCTGACGCCGATCGGTCGAGGGCGACGGCGACGGCGACGGGGACGCGGGCGCGGCGGGGGGCCCGGGCCGTCCGGGCGGGCGCGGGGAGGCGGCTGCGCTCGCCGCTGGCCGGGTCGCTGCGCAACCGCCTGGCCCTGCTCTTCTTCGTGATCACCCTGACGGCGATCTCCGGCGTCTACGCCTACGTGACCCCGTCGCTGGAGACGAGCCTCCGCAGTCAGAAGCTGGCCGGCCTGCGGACGGCGGCCGACGCCGCCCTCCCGGCCCTGGCCCGGACGGTCGGGACGACGATCGACAAGGCCGGGGTCGAGCGGGCGGTCCGGGACGCCGCCGACCGGGCCGGGAGCCACCTGACCCTGGTCGGCATCAGCTCCGGGACGGCCGGGGTGTTCGCCTACCCGATCGCCGACTCGGGCACCGAGGGGGCGCTGGCCCCGTCGGACCGGCTCCCCCTGGCCATGCGCGTGGCCGCCGGCGGGCGGCCGGTCACCGGCGCGATCTCGGACTCCCGCCCGCCGACGGTGGCCGTGGCCCTGCCGATCCACTTCGCCGGGCGGGTGGCCCGGGTCGCGGTGTTCAGCGAGCCGCTCGGCGACGTCCAGACGACGGTGGCGCTGATCCGCCGGAAGGTCCTGATCGCCGGGCTCGTCGCCCTGGCCTTCGCCCTCCTGGCCGGGACCCTCGTCGCCCGGGCCCTCAGCCTCCGGGTCAAGCGGCTCGAGCGGGCCGCCCGGCGGGTGGCCGCCGGCGACTTCAGCGCCGGCTTCCAGGTCGACTCGACCGACGAGCTCGGGCAGCTGGCGGCGGCCCTCGACGAGATGCAGCAGCAGCTGGCCGAGCTCGACACGGCCCGGAAGCGCTTCATCGCCACCGCCTCCCACGAGCTGCGCACGCCGATCTTCTCGCTCGGGGGGTTCCTCGAGCTGATCCAGGACGAGGAGCTCGACGAGGAGACGCGGCGCCAGTTCGTCGGCCACGTCCGGGAGCAGGTCGACCGCCTGGGGAAGCTCGCCACCGGACTGCTCGACCTCTCGCGCCTGGAGGCCGGGTCGCTCGAGCTCGACCCGTCGAGCACCGATCTCGGGCTGCTCGCCCGGGCGGTGACCTCCGAGTTCATCCCGGCCCTCCACCAGCACGACTCCCGCCTCGAGCTCCGCCTGGCCCGCGACCCGATCGAGGTGACGTGCGACCCGGAGCGGGTGGCCCAGGTCCTGCGCATCCTGATCGACAACGCGATCCTCCACACCGAGCCGGGGACGGCGATCGTCGTCACCGTCGCCCGCCCGGGGAGCGACCCCGGGGCGATCCTGTCGGTGCTCGACCGGGGTCCGGGGATCCCGCCGGGCGCGGCCGACCGGATCTTCGAGCCGTTCTTCACCGCCGACGGCGTCCAGGGCTCCGGGCTCGGCCTGGCCATCGCGCGGGAGCTCGCCGAGCGGATGCGCGCCCGCCTCGACGTCGAGTCGAGCCCGGGCGCGACGACGTTCGCCCTGCGCCTCCCGGGCTGATCACCGACACGGCCGGCACCCCCGTCGGCTACGACCGCAGTAGCCGTAGCCGGCGTGCCTAGGGCGCGGTCCCGCGCCGGGCGAGAAGCCCGTCGGCCAGGGGGCCGAGGTCGACGTCGTCGAGCGTACTGACCACAATGTCGGCCCCGGCCGCGGCCAGGGGAGCCTCGTCGTCGTGGCGGGCGACGCCGAGCGCGGCGAACGCCCCGGCCCGGGCCGCCTGGATGCCCGAGACGGCGTCCTCGACGACGAACGCCGCCCCCGGGTCGACGCCGAGCTCCCGGGCGGCGGTCAGGAAGATCTCCGGATGGGGCTTGCCCTGGGCGAAGTGGCGCCCCGAGGTGTCGACGTCGAAGGCGGCGAGGAGGGTCAGGCCGGGGGCGATCCAGTCGTAGGTCAGGCCCTCCTCCCGGGCGAAGGTGTCGAGGCGGATCTGGCGCAGGAAGAGGCCGGCGTTCTTCGAGGACGAGGCGGCCGCCACGGCGATCCCGGCGTCCTTGACCGCGAGCAGGAAGCGCAGGGCGTCGGGGTAGGCCGAGAACTTCCCGGCCTCGATCAGCCGGACGACCATCTCCTGCTTGCGGGCCGCGTAGACCTCGGCCCGGGTCTCGGGGTCCGGCACCCCGAAGTACTCGAGCGCCGCCACGGCTCCGGCCATCCGGGGCTTCCCGGAGACGACCTGCTGGTAGACCTCGGGCGTGAACGCCCCGGGGGTCCAGGTCGTCCGGTCGCGGATGTCGGCCCAGTCGCCGGCCATCAGCTCGTCGAAGACCTCGCGCCAGGCCGCCTCGTGGGGTGAGTCGACGAGGACGCCGTCGACGTCGAAGATCCCGCCCCCGAATCCCGGCCGCCCGGTCATCCGATCTCCCCGACGCCGGCCGGCGTCCCCAGGCTGAAGGTGCACCGCTCGCCGGCCCCGAGCTCGCGGATGTCGTCGCCGATCCCGACCCGCACCGGCCGGCTGAAGCCGCCGGTGATGACGACGGTCAGCTCCCCGCCCCGGACCGTCACCCGGATCGGCGTCCCCCGGACCTGCATCGGGAACGACAGGCCGTCGAGCTGGTCGATCACCGTCGGGGCGAAGAAGAGGATCCCGTCGCGGACCTCGGCGCCGGTGTAGGCCCGCTGGACGAGGTCGATCGTCCCGGCCATCACCCCGAGGTGGATGCCCTCCTTGGTCGTCCCGCCCTGGATGTCGCCGACGTCGCTCTCCAGGGCGACGAGGAAGCGCTCCCAGGCGCGCTCGGGATCGATCGGGGCGAGCACCCCGGCGTGGGCGACGTAGCTCAGGGTCGAGCCGTGCGAGGTCCGCTGGTCGTAGTAGTCGATG
>JAXDHK010000277.1:0-11520 GCA_034664545.1 Solirubrobacteraceae bacterium | reverse complement strand
GGCATCCTGCCCGCCGGAGCGCGTATCCACGCCCACCATCACATCACTGAACATCTCATCTCCTCGGGTCGCGGGTCGGGCGCATACCGCGAGGCTACGAAAGGCCCGGGGCACCGCCAGCCGGAATAGTCCGCGGTGTTCCCGGGCAAACTACGGAGTGACGTCCCGGCGCCGGCGTCCCGCCAGGGACGTCCGCCCCTCCCGACAAATGTTTCTCGAGCCACCTCGTGGGGAGGAGTAGCGTGTGTCGTGAGCTGGTCCTTGCGGCCAGGATCCGAGCCCGAGCCGGCTGCTGCCGACGGCGTTGCCCGCCACGAGGCTGGAGGCGAGGGCGATCGGGTCTTGTCCGTGAGGCGGTCCCGTATTCCTACGGGCCGTCATGCTGCCGGCCCGGTTCAGTCAGCTGCCGGGTCGGCTCGAGGGCCGTACGTCGCGGCCCGCATCGAGCCCCGGCTGGAGGGCTCGCAGAGGACCGGTCGTCAGGGCGGCAGCGGCGGCGGCGGCGGCGGCGAGAACCTCGTCGGCGGGAACCGGCCGAGCGATCTCGTAGCCCTGGGCGTGGTCGACGCCGAGCGCTCGGACGAAGCGTAGGAGCTCGGCGTTCTCGACGAACTCGGCGATCGTCTGCTTGCCGAGGCCGCGGGCGAGTTGGACGCAGGCCTGGATGACGAGCTGGTCGGTGCGGCTGTCGGTGCAGTTCTTGACGAACTCCCCGTCGATCTTGAGGTAGTCGAACGGAAGGTACTTGAGGTAGTAGAAGGAGCCGAAGCCGGCGCCGAAGTCGTCGAGGGCGAAGTGGCAGCCGAGGGCGGTGAGCTCCTCGACGAACTCGCGAGCGCGATGGATGTTCGCGATCGCCGCGGTCTCGGTGATCTCGAAGATGAGTCGATCCGGGTCGGCGCCGCTGGCGGCGATCACGTCCCTGATGCGGACGGCGAGGCCTGGATCGTCGAGCGAGCGGCCCGAGAGGTTGACCTCGATCGACTGGTGGGGGGGCAGGTGGTCGAGCAGGGCGACGGTGCGCTCGATCACCCAGCGGTCGATCTCGTGGATCTGGTCGAAGCGCTCGGCGACGTAGAGGAACGTCGCCGGCGGGATCAGGGAGCCGTCGTCGCCGACCATGCGCAGCAGGGCCTCGTACTTGGTGATCGCGCCGGTGCGCAGATCCATCACCGCCTGGAGGTGGAGCTCGAAGCGATCCGCCTTCAGCGCGGCGTCGATCTGGTGGTGGAGGGTAAGGCGGGCGACACGGTGGTGGCCCAGGCCGTGGTGGGCCTCATAGACCGCGATCCGGGCGCGGCCCTCCTTCTTGGCCCGGTACATGGCCTCGTCGGACTCGGCGAGGATGTCCTCGGGGTCGAGCTTCGGGCGGTCGTCGAACAGGGCGATGCCGATGCTCGCGGTGATGTCGCCGGGAGTCTCCCCGTCGAGCGCGACGCCACGCTTGCGGACGAGGTCGGACAGGTCGGCGGCGAGGATCTGCGCCTCGACCTCTCCGCCGTCGGTCATCAGCACGACGAACTCGTCGCCGCCCAGGCGGGCGAGGACGTCGGTGTCGCGTACCCGGCTCTGCATGATCCGCGCGACACCTATGAGCACCTCGTCGCCGGCGTTGTGGCCGAAGCGGTCGTTGACCTGCTTGAACTGGTCGAGGTCGATCATCAGGAGCGCCCCGACGGCTCCGTAGCGGTGGACGCGGGCGACGTGGGCGAACAGCGCCTCGTCGAGGCGCGTGCGGTTGAACAACCCGGTCAGCGGGTCGTGGTTGGCCATGTGGCGCAGTTGGCTCTCGTAGCGCTTGCGGGCGCCGACGTCCTCGGCCTGGGTGATGAAGTGCAGCGGGCGTCCGTCGCCGTCGCGGATGAGGCTGATCCCGACCGACACCTGGATCACCTCGCCGGTGGCGTGGATGTAGCGCAGCTCCCCCTGGTGGCGGTCGACCCGGCCGCTGAGGAGCTCGCCGGTGATCTGGACTTCGCGGTCGCGGTCGCTGCCGTGCGTCAGCGAGACCGACGTCAGGGCGAGCATGCTCTCACGGTCGTAACCCGTCAACTCGCACATCGCTTTGTTGACGTCGAGGTACCGGCCGAGGGCGCCGGGGCTCGCGACGGTGATCGCCAGCCCGATCGGCGCATCCTCGAAGGCGCGGCGGAAGCGCTCCTCGGCGGCGCGCAGCTCCTCCTCGGCGCGCCGCCGGGCCGAGACGTCGGCGGCGATGCCGATGAACCCCCGGGGCCGGCGGTCCTCGTCGAGGACGGCGGTGACGGTGAGCTCGACCGCCAGGCGCGAGCCGTCCTTGCGGACGTAGGTCCACGGCCGGGTCTCGGCCTCGCCGCGGGTCGCGGCGGCGACGAGGACGTCGAAGCCCGGGGCGATGCCGAGCTCCTCGGCCCGGGCGGCGAGCTCGCCGAGGTCGTGCACGAACGCCGCGGTGCGCACGCCGACCATCTCCTGCGCCCGGTGTCCGAGCATGCGTTCTGCCCCGGTGTTGAAGATGGTGATGGTTCCGTCGAGTCCGGTGCCGATGATCGAGTACTCGGTGGCGGCCGCCAGCACGGCGGTGACGAGCTGCTCGCGCTCGCGGACGGCCACCTCTCGGGCGCGGCGGTCGGTCAGGTCGCGGGTGATCTTCCCGTAGCCGCGCAACGCGCCGTCCTGGTCGCGGAGCGCCGTGATCACGACGTTTGCCCAGAATCGCCCCCCGTCCTTGCGCACCCGCCAGCCCTCGTCCTCGAGGCGACCGTCGGCCGCCGCGGACGCCAGCCCGCGCTCCGGCTTTCCGAGGGCGACGTCCTCCGGGGTGTAGAACACCGAGAAGTGGCGGCCGATGATCTCGTCCGCCAGGTAGCCCTTGAAGCGCTGGGCCCCGGCGTTCCAGCTCGCGACGTGACCCCCGACGTCGAGCATGAGGATCGCGTAATCCTCGACGCCGTCGACCAGCAGGCGGAAGCGCTCCTCGCTGGTGCGCAGGGCGAGCTCGGCAGCGCGGCGCTCGGTGAGGTCGCGGGTGATCTTGCCGTAGCCGCGCAGCGTGCCGTCCTCGTCGCGGAGGGCCCTGATCACGACGTTCGCCCAGAACCGCCCCCCGTCCTTGCGCACCCGCCAGCCCTCGTCCTCGAGGCGACCGTCGGCCGCGGCGGAGGCGAGCGCGCGCTCCGGCTTTCCGAGGGCGACGTCCTCTGGGGTGTAGAACACCGAGAAGTGGCGGCCGATGATCTCGTCCGCCAGGTAGCCCTTGAAGCGCTGGGCCCCGGCGTTCCAGCTCGCGACGTGCCCACCAACGTCGAGCGTCAGGATCGCGTGGTCCTCGACCGCGTCGACGAGCAGGCCGAGCAGATCCTCGTTCTCACCGGCCACGGACCTGGGCAGTGCCAACGTCGAGTCTCCTCGTCTTCGCCGCTCGATGGCTGGTCACACGCGCCGGGGCAGAGAGCGAAGCGAGGACCCAGAAACGCAGGCTCCGCCCACGATACCACCGCAATCAGGGGCCGGCGCGCGCGGAGAACGCCGCGCGCCGGGGGGTCAGCCGGGGTTGCGCAGCTGCCAGGCCATGCGCGACTGGAGCGACCAGAGCTCGATGAACCCGGGGGAGGCGGCCTGGGAGAAGAGCCCGCCCGACTCGCCGAAGGAGGCCAGGGCTTGGTCGTAGACGGCGTTCGGCGATGTCCGGGTCACGATCCGGGCGTGCCCCTTGTAGAGCTTCACCCCGATCGTCCCGGTGACCTGGGTGTTGACGGAGTCCATGTAGGCGTCGAGGTCCCCGCGGAGCGGCTCCCACCAGAGGCCGGCGTAGACGAGGTAGGCCCACTGGCGGTCGAGCCCGGCCTTGAACTGGTTCTGGTGGATCGTGCACACCAGCTTCTCGAGCTCCTGGTGGGCGGGGAGGACGACGGCGGCGGCCGGGACCTCGTAGATGTCGCGGACCTTGAGGCCGACGATGCGATCCTCGATGTGGTCGACGATGCCGACGCCGTGGCGGGCGGCGACCGCGGCCACGCGGTCGAGCAGCTCGACGAGGCCGAGCGACTCTCCGTCGAGCGCGACGGGGAGGCCGCGGTCGAAGGTGAGCTCGAGCGTCTCGGACTCGTCGGGCGCCTCCTCGGGGCGGGTGACGAGCTGGAAGACGTCGTCCTCGGGCGCGTGCTCGAGATCCTCGATCCAGCGCCCCTCCGACGAGCGGCCCCAGAGGTTGTCGTCGATCGAGTAGGGGACGGCCTCGGTCCCGCCCTTGACCGGGATGCCGTTCTCGCGGGCGTAGGCGATCTCCTCCTCGCGCCCCATCCGCCAGCTGCGGACCGGGGCGATGACCCGGAGCTCGGGGGCCAGGGTCGCGACCGTGGCGTCGATCCGGACCTGGTCGTTGCCCTTGCCGGTGCAGCCGTGGGCGATCGTGTCGCAGCCGTGCCGGCGGGCGAAGTCGACGGCGAGCTTGGCGATCAGCGGCCGGCCGAGCGCGGTGAACAGAGGGTAGCCGCCGCCGTAGAGGGCGTTGGCCTTGATCGCCGGGGCCACGAAGTCCCGGGCGAACTCCTGGCGGGCGTCGACGACATGGCACTCGATCGCGCCGAGCCGGAGGGCCTTGCCCCGGACGACGTCGTAGTCCTCGCCGGGTTGGCCGAGGTTGACGGTCAGGGCCACGACCTCGGCCTCGTACTCGTCCTGGATCCACTTCAGCATCACGCTGGTGTCGAGACCGCCCGAGTAGAGGAGCAGGACGCGGTGGACGTGCTCGGGGTCGGCTTCGTAGGTCGCGGTGCGGGTCGGACGGTCGGGCATCGGGCCGGGAAGCCTACCCGGGCGCCGGCGGGCGGGACTCGCTCGACGGCGGGCGCCTGGGGCGCTATCTTTGCTCGGGATCGCCTAAGCCCGAGGTGGGGCTCTGACCGAGGACGTCGCGATGTCGGTCTTCGTTCGTTTCAAGTGCCAGTTCTGCAGCTCCGCTCCCGATGAGCAGACGCAGTTGACCCTCGAGGGGCAATTGCGGGAGCTGACGTTCGCCGAGTACCTCGACGCGCTGCCCGGGATGTGGCTCGTCTGGCACGGTGGGGGCCCGCTCGGACCGCGCCGGTACGCCTGCGAGGAGCACCGCGGCGACCTGACCGCCTTCATGCGCTTCCACTACGGCTCGATCGGCTACCAGGTGTGGAAGATGCCGCCGTACGCGATGACCCGCCGGTCGCGGGACACGGAGCTCGCGATCGGGAGGGGCGGACTCTCGCCGATGCCGAAGTGGGGCACCGGGCCGAAGGTCGCCTGACCCGCTGCGCAGGCCGGCCCCGGTCACCGTGGGGTGATGCCTGGGAGCGGGTTCGGGGAGGACGGGGGTGGCCGGCGGGGAAGGGACCGGCGCGGGCTCGGCCGGGCGATCCGCGCAACTACCGGGATCGGGCACGGCGTCATCCGACGCGGCGCCTAGCATCCGCAGGGAGCGATGACGACGCCCGCCTGCGCCCACCTCCATGTTCACTCCGAGTACTCGCTGCTCGACGGGGCGTGCAAGATCGACGCCCTCGCCGAGCGGGCGGCGGCCTTCGACCAGCCGGCGCTCGGGCTGACCGATCACGGGGTCATGAACGGCGCCGTCGAGCTCTACCAGGCGGCGCGCCGCCACGGGATCAAGCCGATCGTCGGGTGCGAGGTCTACCTCGTCGACGACCACGAGGCGGCGACCCGGGGGCGGGTGGAGCGCAACCACCTGACCCTCCTGGCCAGCACCGACGAGGGCTACCGCAACCTGGTCAAGCTCTCGTCGGCCGGGTTCCTCGAGGGACTCAACCGGGGCCGCCCGACCGTCGACCTGGGCCAGGCCGAGCGCCATTCCGAGGGCGTGATCGCGCTGACCGGGTGCCTGGCCTCGCGCCTCTGCCAGCGGATCGCCGACGGGCGGCTGGGGGAGGCGCGGGAGCACGCCGAGGACCTGCTCGGGGTGTTCGGGGCCGAGAACGTGTTCTTCGAGGTGCAGCGAAACGGCCTGGCCGTTCAGGACCGGTGCAACGAGGAGATCGTCCGGATCGCCCGGGAGCTCGGCCGGCCGCTGACGGCGACCGCCGACGTCCACTACCTGCGCCGGGAGGACTACGACAACCACGCGGCGCTCCTCTGCGTCCAGACCAAGAGCACGCTGGCCGAGCCGAAGATGACCTTCGAGACGAACGAGTTCTACCTCAAGGACAACGCCGAGATGCAGAGCGCGTTCGTCCAGTGGCCGGAGGCGCTCGAGTCGACGCTCGAGATCGCCGGGCGCTGCCAGGTGGAGATCGAGCTCGGGCGCCAGCTGATCCCCCGGTACCCGGTGCCCGAGGGGGAGACCGACCGGTCGTTCCTGCGGGCGCGGGTCGAGGCCGGCCTGCGCGACCGGTACGGGGACCCGCCGCCGGCCAAGGCGGTCGAGCGGATGGACCTCGAGCTCGAGGTCATCGACCGGATGGGCTTCAACAGCTACTTCCTGATCGTCTGGGACTTCGTCGCCTACGCCAAGGGCAACGGCGTGGCCGTCGGACCCGGCCGGGGGTCGGCGGCCGGATCGATTGTGTCGTACTGCCTGCGCATCACCGACGTCGACCCGCTGGCCTACGACCTCCTCTTCGAGCGCTTCCTCAACCCCGAGCGGGTGTCGATGCCGGACATCGACATCGACTTCTCGGTGCGGGGGCGGGAGAAGGTGATGCAGTACGTGATCGCCAAGTACGGGAAGGACTCGGTCGCCCAGATCGTCACCTTCGGCAAGATGTTCCCCCGGGCGGCGACCCGGGACGCGGCCCGGGTGCTCGGCCACGACTACGGAGTGGGGGATCGCCTGGCCAAGCTCATCCCCGACCCGATCATGGGGCGCCCCCCGTCCTTCGAGGACTGCCTGGCCCCGGGTGAGGCGCTCCGGACGGTGTACGACGACGACGCGACGGCCCGGCGGATCATCGACGTGGCCCGGGGCCTGGAGGGGATCGTCCGGAACTCGTCGATCCACGCGGCGGCCGTGGTGATCGCCGACCGGCCGCTGACCGAGATCGTCCCGCTCCAGCTCGCCGACGGGGGGACCGACGAGCACGGGGAGCGCCAGTACCGGACGGTGACCCAGTTCTCGATGAAGCCGGTCGAGGAGCTCGGACTCCTGAAGATGGACTTCCTCGGCCTGCGCAACCTCGACGTGATCGAGGATGCGCTCGACATCATCGGGCGGTCGACCGGGGATCGCCCGGACATGACGAACCTGCCGCTGACCGACGCCAAGACCTACGAGATGCTCGGCCGGGGCGACTCGATCGGGGTCTTCCAGTTCGAGTCGGAGGGCATGCGCGAGGCGCTCAAGAAGGTGCGCCCCGACGAGTTCGACGATCTCGTGGCCCTGGTCGCGCTCTACCGGCCGGGGGCGATGGACCAGATCCCGACCTACGCCCGGGGCAAGCGAAACCTCGAGTCGGTCGTCTACGTCGACGACCGGCTGGCCCCGATCCTCGAGTCCTCGAAGGGCGTGATCCTCTACCAGGAGCAGTCGATGCGGATCGCCAAGACGATCGCCGGCTTCTCGGGGGCCAAGGCCGACGACCTGCGCAAGGCGATCGGGAAGAAGAACCGGGCGGCGATGGCGCTGCTCAAACCGGAGTTCGTCGCCGGGTGCCGGGCGAGCGGGACCACCGAGCAGGTGATCGAGTTCCTCTGGTCGACCAACGAGAAGTCGGCCGACTACAGCTTCAACCGGTCCCACGCGGCCTGCTACGGGCTGATCGCCTACCGGACGGCCTGGCTGAAGGCCAACTACCCGGCCGAGTACATGGCGGCCCTGATCTCGTCGGTGATGTCGACCAAGGACAAGGTCCCGTTCTTCGTCGCCCGGTGCGAGGACATGGGGATCGAGATCCTCCCGCCCGACGTCAACCTCTCAGACCACGAGTTCACGGTGGTCGAGCGAAAGATCCGGTTCGGGCTCGACGCGGTCAAGGGCGTCGGCTACCAGGCGGTCGAGGCGATCAAGCGGGCCCGGGACGACGGGGGGCCGTTCACGTCGCTCTGGGACTTCTGCGAGCGGGTCGACGCCCGGGCGGTCAACAAGAAGGCGATCGAGGCGCTGATCAAGTGCGGGGCGTTCGGGTCGACGGGGGCCACGCGCCGGGGAATGCTGGCCGTGCTCGAGCAGGCCCAGGGCGCCGGCCAGAAGGCCCAGCAGGACGCGCTGATCGGCCAGGCCTCGATCTTCGACCTCGGTGAGCCGGCCGCCCCGCCGGGCGGGAGCCGGGCGGCGTCGGCGCGCGCGGCGGGCCGGCCACCGATATCCCCGGTCGAGTTCGAGCAGGCGGAGATGCTCGCGGTCGAGAAGGAGGCGATCGGCCTGTTCATCTCCGAGCACCCGCTCAAGCGGGTGCGCGAGGCGCTCCGGGCGGCCGTCGACTGCCCGCTGTCGGCGGTCGTCGAGCGCCGGGACAAGGACTGGGTGACGGTGGGCGGGATCATCACGGCCGCCCGGAAGATCCGGACCCGGGCGGGCACCGACATGATGTTCGCGACCCTCGACGATCTCGAGGGCACGGTCGAGCTGCTCGTGTTCGGGGGATCGCTCGAGAAGCTCGAGGGAAACCTGGCCGTCGACGCGATCGTCCTCGTCCGGGGCCGGGTCGACCACAAGGAGGGTCAGACCACGGTCGTCGCTCAGGCGGTCGACCCGTTCCGCCCGGACGAGGCCGAGGTCGAGCGGGCGCGGGTCACGGCCCTGGCCGAGGCCGTCCCCCGGCCGCTCCACGTCCAGGTCGAGGCCCACCGCCTCTCGACCGACGCGCTGGCCGACCTCCGCCACCTGCTGTCGTCGTCGCCCGGGGAGTCCGAGGTCGTCCTCGAGCTCTCGGCCGACCGGCGTCTGCGGCTCGGGTCCGACTACCGGGTCGAGCCGAGCGCCGGGCTGCGCGCCGAGCTCGAGCACCTCCTCGGCGGTCCGGCGCGTCTGGTGGCGTAGAAGCGGTGTCCGGAGACCGAGCGAGTGGGCGGGCGGCGGCCGGAGACGGAGCGAGCGAGCGGGCGGCGGCCGGAGACGGAGCGAGCGAGCGGACGGCGGCCGGAGACGGAGCGAGCGAGCGGGACTGGCGCCTGGACGGGGTCCGGGTGGTTCGGGCGGATGAGCTCGACCCCAACACCCCCCAGACCCCGGGAATGAGCCGGACGGCGGCGATCACGGCGGCCCGGGGCGGGGCCGAGAAGCTCTGGGCGGGGACGGTGGTGATCGACCCGAACGCCAAGACCGGCGCCCACCACCACGGCCCGGTCGAGAGCGTGATCTACGTGGTCAGCGGCCGGGCTCGGATGCGCTGGGGCGAGCGGCTCGAGTTCGTGGCCGAGGCCGGGCCGGGGGACTTCATCTTCGTCCCGCCCTACGTCCCCCATCAGGAGATCAACGCCGCCCCCGACGAGTCGCTCTCCTGCGTGGTCGTCCGAAGCGGCCAGGAGCCGGTGGTCGTCAACCTCGACCTTCCGAGCGTCGAGGCCGATCCCGAGCCGGTGGACTGGGTGGACGACCTCCACGGGCGGTAGGACCGGGCCGGTCAGCCGGCCGCCTCGTCGATCTCCGGGCCATCCTTCGCGGCCGCGGGCCGGGGGCGCCCGGTTCGCGGGAGGGGGACCGACCCCACCCGCCGGCCGACCCCGGGCGCCTGGATGACGACGATCAGGCGGGGCGGGTCGCCCAGGCGGGCGGCCCCGACGAAAGCCCCCCGGCGCCGGACGAACCCGTCCGCGCCCCGCCGGCGGCGGACAGCGGCCCGGGCGAGGAGAAGCTCGACCCGGACGGGCTCGGTCAGCCCCGCGTCCTCGCCGGGGCCGAGCCAGTCGACGAAGGCCAGCCCGTCGACCAGGCCCCCGTCCGACGCCGGGGGGCCGGTGGCCCGGACGAACGCGTCGAAGCGGGCCTCGAAGTCCGGGCCGAGGCCGGCCGACAGCCCCGGCCAGGCGCTCCGGACCGCCCGGGCCCGCTTTCGGCGCAGCGAGCTCCCGGCCCGGCCGGCCCGGTCGGAGTCGAATCCGGCCGGGTAGCCGTCGCCGCGCATCAGCGCCTCGAGGAGGGCCGCCTGGCGGGCCGCGTATTCGGCCCGGTCAGCCACGCCGGCCCCGGCCCCGGTCGGCCGCCTCGGCGATCGCCGCCAGCTCGGCGAGGAGCTCCTCCTCGGACGGGAAGTCGTCGTCGCGCTCGAGCAGGACCCCCGGAGGGTCGGCCACGGCATAGAGCTCCTCGACCAGGCCGAGGACCCCGGGCTGGACCGGGTGGGAGTGGGTGTCGTGGTAGACGCCGTCCCGGAGGACGCCGCCCCCGACGTGGACGTAGGCGATCCGGTCGAGCGGGAACCGGGTCAGCGCCGCCGCCGCGTCGTAGCCGTGGTTGTGGGCGTTGGCGTAAAGGTTCGACAGGTCGAGCAGGAGGAGCGCCCCGGTCCGCTCGATCAGCTCCCCGACGAAGGCCGCCTCGTCCATCTCGGCCCCCGGCCACTCGACGAGGCAGGCGACGTGCTCGAGCGCGAGCGGGACCGGGAGCGCCCGCTGGGCCAGGCCGACGTTCTCGACCAGGATCTCGAGGGCCTCGGCCGTCCGGGGGACCGGGAGGAGGTGGCCGGCCTCCCGACCCCCGGCCCGGACAAACGCGATGTGCTCGCTGACCACCGGGGCCCCGACCCGGTCGGCGACCGCTCCGAGGTGGCGCAGCCGCCGGGGATCGGGCGGGTCGGCGCCCCCGAGCGACAGGCTGATCCCGTGGGGGACGATCGCCCGGCCGAGCTCCCGGGCGGCCCGGAGGCCGGCCGGGAGCCGGCGGGGGTCGATGGTCTCGGCGACGACCTCGACGAAGCCGATCCCCTCGGCCCGCTCGATCGCCCCGTCGATCTCCGGGCGCCAGCCGACGCCCCGTCCGAGCGAATGGGTGATGGAGGGCATGGCGGTCATCCTCCGCACCCGCCGCCGCACCCGCCGCCGCCGCCGCACCCGCCGCCGCCGCACCCGCCACCACCACCCTCGCCCCCACCCGCGTAGCCGCCGTGTGCGTAGCGCGGGACCCCGATCGCCGAAGCCGTCCCCGGGTCGGCCAGCCAGATCGCGCCGGCCCCGAACAGGGCCATGTTCATCGCGCTCTCGGCCGCGTGTGCCCGCCCCCGCCGGTTCTCGCGCAGGCGTCGGAGGAGGTCTCGGCCGGCGCCCGTCGCGTAGGGCGTGTGCCGGAGGAGGCGGCTGGTGGCGAAGCTCACCGCGAGGACGACGATGACGAGGAAGGCCACCGGTCGATTCGCGAGCGCCCCGGCAACGATTCGGACGACGCCCAGGGCGATCAGCAGCCCCCCGAGGATCCCGACGCTCCGGCGGAGGACCGCCACCCGGGCCGGGTCGGCGAGCAGGCCGACCCGCTCGAGCTCGGCGGTCATCGACCCGACCGAAGCGGAGTCCCGAAGATCCCGGCAGAGCTCGCCCCGGGTGATCCCCGGGCGGCGCCGGACGGCGTCGAAGACGTCGCGCTCGATCGCGTCGCCCCCGGCCGGAAGCCCACCCCGTACCTCGAGT